>JANNNN010001123.1:0-18465 GCA_031398555.1 Planctomycetia bacterium
AATAGTCGTGGCTATGACACTCAGGGCCAACCGTGAAAGCAATTTGTGTTGAAGCACTAGTTTAATTTGGAACACCAAAGTTCGTATGAGATTCACCATGTTCAACTTTCACATCTCTGTTCGTGTGATCAGTATTCAACTAGTCGCATCGATTCTCCTTTTTTCAAATTCTCAAGCCCAGTCGCCTTCCGTTACTCCCGAGTCAAGTGGCTTGCAGGCTGGTGCGGCAGCGGTCGACATATCTCCGACCAGTTTTCCGGTTCGAGTCGCAGGAGGATTTCTTGAAGGCAAAGCGACGAAGCTAAACGACCCGCTCTTCGCTCGTGCCATCGTCATCGATGATGGTGCAGTAAGGATTGCAATGGTCATCGTTGATACTTGCATGATGACTCAGTCGCTCATCGATGAAGCTAAACAAGCGGCGAGCCTCAGCACACGCATTCCAGTTGACCACATCATGGTTTCTGCGACCCATACTCACTCAGCCCCAGCTGCTATGGCTTGCTTGGGAACGCGGCAAGATAAAGCCTATGCCGACTGGTTGCCGGCGAAGATTGCCGAAGCGATCGTTAGCGCAAATGGAAAACTGCAGCCTGCACGAATGGGTTGGGCATCCGTTGACGATTGGGAACACACGCACAATCGCCGGTGGATTCGCAAGCCGGAGAGCAAAGTGGTCGACCCGTTTGGTGACGCTACCGGACTCGCTCACATGCACCCAGGCTACTTGAGTCCCAGCGTGATCGGGCCATCAGGTCCAGTGGACCCATCGCTTTCCGTTATCTCATTGCAAACTCGTAAAGGAAAGCCGCTGGCCGTTCTGGCAAACTACTCGCAGCATTACTTCGGGGCTGGTGCTCTATCTTCGGATTACTACGGGCTGTTTTGCAAACATATTGCACAAATCGTTGGCGAATCGGGAGACGGCAATGGCCCTTTTGTCGCGGCCATCTCGCAAGGCACGAGCGGCGATCTGATGTGGATGGATTATGGATCGGCCGCTAAGTCGATTACGCTTGCGCGTTACGCTGAAGAAGTTGCAAAGTACGCAGAAGTGGCTTTAACGAAAGTTGAGTACCATGATGTTATTCCTATCAACATCGTTGAGAAGAATATCATGCTCAACTATCGCATCCCAGACGAAAAACGACTTGAGTGGGCACGTCCGATCGCTGCCAAGATAGAAGACGAGCTTCCGAAGAACTTGCCGGAAGTCTACGCCATGGAAGCCATGCTTCTGCACGAACGTCAGAAAACGAACGTGAAGTTGCAAGCGATTCGGATCGGCGAATTAACGATTGCGACTCTTCCCAACGAAGTCTACGCCTTAACCGGCCTCAAGCTTCGCGGGCGGACACCGGCTAACATGCATTTCAACATTGAACTGGCCAACGGAGCAGAAGGTTACATTCCTCCACCTGAACAGCATACGCTCGGCGGTTACACCACTTGGCCCGCGCGAACTGCAGGCTTGGAGGTTCAAGCCGAAAAGAAAATTGTCGATACCCTCGTCGAAGCCCTTGAACAAGTAACTGGTAAAGAACGCCGCTCGATGCAAGACGTACACGGGCCCTATGCGAAGGCGATTCTTGCCGCTAAACCGGTCTCATATTGGCGAATGGATGACGAAGATGGCGCAGCGGTTCGCAATGCTGTTAGTGGCTCTGAACCCGCCCAGCTCAGCCCTGGATACGCGCGTTATCTGCCCGGTGTCGCAAGCGGAACCGGAGCCGGACAGTCAGAACACATCGTTGCAGCGGATTTTTCTGGTCCGACGCTCATCAACCGTGCGATTCATTTTGCCGGCGGCGACATGTCAGCTGACGCTGGGGGACTCGGAGAAAATTACTCATTCGCGTTCTGGTTCTGGCTTGGTGAACGTAGCGGAGCGAGCGAACGAAGTGGGCAACTGTGTACAGGACCATTCGGTGAAAGTGTAGTTGCTAAGCAGACAGCTGGGCACTTTGTTCAAATCCAGGTCGGCGAGTCGATCACCACTGGAAAGTGGCAGGCTGACGACTGGAATTTCGCTGTCATCATTCGTGAAAAAGATAAGTTCAAGGTGCATATCAACGGCGCGACAGAACCTGCGCTAGAAGCCACCGCGAATACAGCCAAGCAGCCATCGTCTCGGCTGCGTTTCGGAACCGGCCTACAAGGCAAGCTAGACGAGATCGCTGTATTCAATCGCGTGTTAGCGTCGGATGAAATCGTTCAGTTTTGGAAGACATCGAAGATATCCGAGCAAATGGCCCGCGATGAAGCGTCACGCGAGCGCGCATCGCGTCACACGCCGGTCAACGTGCAACCAATTGTATTTTCAGAGAATTACTCAGCGACGGTAGTAGCGCTCAAGCCTACAATTTTTAGTTCACTTGCATCGCGTCCAACGGACCTAGCGGTATCGGGTAACGCAACCTTCAATCCTCGCGTATTCGCTTCCCTAAACGGGGCAAGAATAAGTGGCCGCGCGAAAGAGCTCGGTAACGCGTACAGTGTTTCGATGTGGTTCCACAACGAACTGCCCGTCAGCGCGAGACCTGTGACGGCCTACTTGTTCTCTAGAGGACCGAACGGAAATGCAGAAGCCCCCGGCGATCATCTGGGGATCGGTGGGACTTACCAAGCCAATCTGACCGGCAAGCTGATCTTCTTCAATGGCAACGCAAGCAATCAAGTTTTCCCGGGCCGCACTTCGATCGCACCGCAGACTTGGAATCACGTAACGATGATTCGCGATGGGGCTCGCATCAAAGTGTTTTTGAATGGAGACACTAAACCGGAGATCGATGCTGAGGTCGAAACCACGACAGGCGGTAGTCAAGAGTTTTACTTTGGTGCACGCAGTGATAACTTCGCGACTCTCCAAGGTAACTTGGCTCAAGCCGCACTTTTCAGCCGCGCGATCAGCAACGAAGAAGCCCACCTTCTGCACACTTCTGCGCATCAGGATACCCAGAATGACCGACCCCAAACAGTCGCTAACGCTGAGTCCGACCGAATGTCACCCCACAGCCAGCCGCTTTCAGTCGAAGACTCCGTTGCCAAAATCCACGTACCTCGGGGCTATCGCGTCGAAGTGGTGGCCGCTGAACCAGAGACGATCGATCCCGTTGCGTTCGACTGGGATGCGGCGGGCCGTTTGTGGGTAGTGGAAATGTCCGACTACCCGCTTGGAATGGATGGAAAAGGAAAGCCCGGTGGACGAGTCCGTGTGCTCGAAGATCAAGATCACGATGGTCGCTATGAAACCAGTCGCTTGTTTGCGGATGGCCTCAGCATACCCAACGGGATATTAACGTGGCGCGATGGCGTGCTCGTTACGGCGGCTCCAGAAATTTTATACTTACGCGACACCGACGGAGATGGATCTGCAGATAAGCGCGAGGTGCTATTTAGCGGATTCAACGAAGGCAATCAGCAACTGCGCATGAATCACTTGCGCTGGGGACTCGACAATTGGGTCTATTGCGCCAACGGTGGTCATCATGCTAACCATGGACTGGAAACCAAAATCACATCCCATCGCAAAGGCGAGTCGATCAAGCTGGGCAGTCGTGACTTGCGCTTCCAACCGGATACGGGAGAGCTTCAGCTAGAATCGGGTCCGTCGCAATATGGACGCAATCGCGATGCATGGGGCCACTGGTTTGGTACTCAGAACGCAAATCCACTTTGGCACTATGTTCTCTCCGATCGTTATTTGGCTCGAAATCCACACGTCCCCACCGCTAGCCCGATAAAACACATCGTCGGCCCCGGCAGTCCCGTGGTCTATTCAGCTAGTCAACTTGAAAAACGTTTTCACAGTTTTGAACAATCGGGCCGATTCACTTCAGCATGCAGTGGAATGATCTACAACGATGACCTGCTCTTTGGTCGTAGCACACTGACGCATGCGTTTACTTGCGAACCGTTTCATAATCTCGTGCAACATAATGTTCTCTCCGACGACGGCGTTAGTTTCAAAGCCCGACGTCCAGTTGGCGAAGGGCAAGTCGACTTTTTTGCCAGCGAAGACCGTTGGTGTCGGCCAGTAATGGTTCGAACCGGGCCTGACGGTGGGCTGTGGGTTGCGGACATGTATCGCTACATGATCGAGCATCCTGATTGGTTGCCTCCGGAAGGAAAAGCGGAGTTGCTGCCGCACTATCGCCTTGGCGATGATCGAGGTCGCATCTACCGCGTTGTACCGGTCGCGGCCAACGTCGCACGAGTGATAACGCTGGAGCAAGCCGACACAGCGCAATTGGTTGCGGCCTTGGAATCATCCAATGACTGGCAACGCGACAAAGCTCACCAAATGCTTCTTTGGAAAAACGACCGCCTGGCAGTTCCAATGCTCGAAAAAGCAGGAATTGCGAGCCACTCGCCTCAGACTCGGTTGCAAGCCCTCTGTGTTCTGGAAGGACTAAATGCGCTTACTGATCAAAGTATTATCACCGCCTTAAAGGATGCTCATCCGCGCGTGCGCGAGAATGCTTTACGCTTGGCGGAACGTGGAGAGTCAACTGACGTAGTGAATGCAGCTTTCAATTTAGCCAATGACGCGGATGCAAAAGTTTGTCTTCAGCTAGCTCTCTCGCTGGGTGAATGGAAATCGCCAACTGCGGCACAGGCTCTTTCTAAACTGGCAGTTCGCTTTGCCGAGGAACCCTACGTTTTGTCGGCGATCATGAGTTCCGCCGTGCCACACAGTCAAGAATTCGTGAAGTCGTTGGTTGCGGCCGATTCGAAAACACTGGCAGCTTTTCGAGTGCCGTTATTGCGTCAATTGCTCGGATCAAAGGACAACGCCACGATCGAAATACTGATGCAGAGTGTATTATCCAGTCGCGAGGACACTCGCCTTCAGTCGCTGGATGAGTTCCTATTGTCATTGCAACGCGTTGGCACGGACCTGCATCAGTTGTCAATTGTTAACTCAAAAAGCAGCCTGGACGAAGCCGTAAAGCAGTTCGATGGGTTGCTGGTCGATGCCAAGAAAACAGCGGTCGATAAGAACCGTTCCGCGACGGATCGTATCCTGGCGGCGAGAGTTCTGTGCCGACCCGCTAAGTACCGTGAGGCTGGCGTTGAACTGCTGGCAGCGTGGCTACAACCGCAGACGGATCCAGAACTCCAAGCTCAAGCCATTGAAGGCATGGCTCAAAGTGGTATCGATAAAGTTCCCACGGCGCTGTCGAACGCTTGGTCACAGCTCAGCCCAGAACTGCGTGGCAACGCCCTCGATGCATGCTGTCGAGAGAAGCTTGGACCAGCGATTTACTGGATCGATTGGAGTCCAACAGCCTCCCAGCTCGCAGCCTCGACTTGACGCAGCGAGCAAGACTTTTGCAACATCCCGTCAAGTCACTGGCGCAGCGCGCAAAATCGATATTGGAAGTCGCTGGCCAATCTTCTCGCAAGCAGATCGTTGAACACTATGTCGCCGCAGCCAAGTTAACCGGCGAGGCGAGCAAGGGGGGAGTGATCTATGTTAAATCATGTGCGAGCTGTCACCGACGTGGCAGTCAAGGGCAGGATGTCGGTCCAAACCTCGCGACGGTTTTAGAGCACAGCAATGAAAAACTGCTCACGAACATCCTCGATCCAAACGCGGACATCCAGCCAGGTTATCAGGCCTACACCGTTCTGCTTGATACCGGCGAGATCCTATCGGGGCTGCTGTTCAGCGAGACCGCAAATAGCATCTCCATCAAGCAAGCCAATGGTTTGACTCGCACGATTTCACGCGATGAGATCGAACGCTTGCAGAACACCAACGTATCACTGATGCCCGAAGGTCTAGAAACCACGCTGACTCAGCAAGACGTGGCTGACTTACTTGCGTTCCTACATTCGACGATTGCTGTGCAATAGCTACGTGGCGGACGCTGCCAGCGTACGCAAAAATTTTCTATCTTTTCGCGCACATGCTGCTCGCGCAGCACGCAATTCTAATTGCAATTCCCATTTGACAATTGGAAATCATCGTTTCTCGCTCCCAGGCTGGAAGCCTAGGCTACGGGCTACAATCGCGGTAGCAACTGCTTGCAAGTGATGCGGGACGATTCATAAATCACGGGCAATCCGCTTCCTGGGTGTGTGCCGCCACCAACCAGGTAGACGTTCTTCAGGTCTTCAAAGCGATTGTGCGGTCTGAGGTGCAACATCTGTCCGAGGTTGTGAGCCAAGTTGAAGGTCGCCCCACGATACAATCCGAATTCTTCATTCCAAGTCTTCGGTGTAATCATTCGTTCTGTAACAATTCGGTCGCGTACGTCGCCCAAGCCTTCGAGCGCCAACTGGTCGAGGGCCAACTCACGGTATCGTGCGCAGGTGGCTGCATCCCATGTCACGTTTTTACTGGCATGGGGAACTGGCACCAATACATACAGCGTGCTGTGACCGGGGGGAGCCAATGAGTCGTCGGTGACACAAGCATTCTGCACGTAGAAACTTGGCTTGTCCGGCAATTGGAAATCCAGCTCGATCTGCTGCAAGTTGCGTTCATAGTCAGCCGTGATATGAATCGTATGATGTGGCAGTTCTTCATAGCGTCCACGAACGCCGAGGTAGAGCATAAACGTTGAGCAGGAAAACCGCTTTGTTGCGATCTTCTTGTCCGTCCAGCGCCGACGAAGCGAATCGGGTATCAACTGACGCATGGCTTCAGCGAAATCTGCATTGATCACGACCGCGTCGCAATCGTAGCGACCTTGGTCTGTGATCGCAGCCTTTGGGCGTTTGCCATCGAAATCGAAGCCTGTAACCTGTTCGCTTAATCGAATTTCAACTCCCAATTCCTGTGCGATCTCTGCCATTCGCGTGCTGACTTGCCCGCACCCTCCGCGGGGGTGGAACACACCATGTTCATATTCGAGGTAAGAGAGAATCGAAAATAGACTTGGACAACGCATCGGCGACATGCCCAAATACTTCGACTGAAACGAAAAGGCAATTGCTAGCCGTGGGTCTTTGAAGTAGCCATTCAGTTCCGTAGCTAGCGAGCGCCAGGGCTTAAGCCGCGGTAGGGCCTTAAGAATGCCGGGTGAAAGCAGGTCGAGCGGACTGTTGAATGCCGATTCAAGCACAATGCGGAATTTGTCGAGCTTGGCGCGGTTGTCGTGAATGTAACGGGTAATCGCGCCACGATCACCCGGCGACAGAACAGCAATCTGCGCTTCCATAGACTCGAGGTTAGGAGTTGCGTCGAGCCGTCCGCCGGCCCCGAAACTGATTCGATACTGAGGGTCGAGCCGCGTCATGGGCACTTCTTGCATCAGATCGCGACCGACAGAGGCAAAAATCTCAGAGAGCACCCTTGGATAGAGAAAGAAGGTTGGCCCGATGTCGAACTTAAAGCCATTTTGTGTAAAGGTCGCGGTCCGGCCGCCGACCCAACTCTGTTTCTCTAGAACTGTGACGCGAACACCCGCGTCTGCAAGTTGCATGGCCGTAGCCAATCCCCCGGGGCCCGCACCGACGATGACGACGTGTTTCTTCGTTTTGCCCTTAGCAATCATCGACTTGCACTCCCTACGTTAATAAGGTGCTGAGAGGCTTGAAGCAGGGAGTGCATCATGTTGAAACTACGGAATAAGTTTTTGAACAAGGGCAAATAATTGAAAGCCTCGTACTGTAGGCATCCCGACAAGGAGGAGAATCGAACGCGCATCTTACAGGATTTTTCCCGTCTAAGGTCATAGGGGCCGGGAGACCAAGACGACCGAGGCTCCGCCGAGTTTTACTTCGACGCAACCGCCGGGGTCAATGTAAATGTAAAGGTCCACTTAGGCACCCGAGTGCCTGGCGGGAGACCGAGGCTCTGCCGAGTTCTACTCGGACGCAATCGTTGAGTTTCAATGTACCTGTGGACGTCCACTCAGGCACCCGCGCCTGGGCGAGAGACCGAGGCTCCGGCGAGTTTTACTCGGATGCAACCCGCCGAGGTTCAAGGTAGATCCACTTAGGCACCCTAGAAGCTCGGCGGGAGCCTCGCTCTCCCGGGGGCATTGCTGGCAATTTTGTGAGCACTGCGGCTGAAACCTGCCTTGTGAGAATTTTGAACATTCGCTAATTATGCGAAGGGATTTACTACAGAAACGGTGCGCAACGGCGCAAAAGTACTCGAAACGAACCATACCACTCTCGGAGTCACGCAAATGGATTTGCTGAAAACTCGTCGAAATTCGCTTTGCGGATCATGGTTCCTGTTCGCTCTACTGCTCGCTTCAAGCAATCTACTAGGCCAAGGCATGCAAGGTGGCGGTGGCGATCCCAGTCAAGGTGCTCCAGCCATACAGGACCCAAAATTCCGCGATCGCATGTGGGAAGCTGGTGGGCCTCGCTTAAGCGGTGTCAACAACGGCAAATTGGTGGTCGGAATGGAAATCGTGGGCAACCAGTCGATCAGCCAGCACAAAGTTATGTCCCACATGCAGACTCGCACAGATCGCAACTTCGACGAAAAGCAACTCCAGGCAGACTTGCATGAACTCTATCGCACTGAACTTTTTAAAAAAATCACTCCGACGATCCGTGATGTCGAAGGTGGCGTTGTCGTGCGGCTCGAGATCCTCGAACAACCTACGGTGCTTGAGATTATTTTCCAGGGCAATCAACGGCTTGATGAACGCATGCTAAAGAAGCACTGTGGTATCGAAGTCGGCGATCCAATCAATCCCTTTTCAGTCGACATGGCCCGCCAGCGACTCATCGACTTGTACCTGGAACATAGTTTCAATCATGCTGCAGTCGTAGTCCGCCAGGGTAACAAAGCGGGTGATAGACGGGTGCATTTTGAAATCTCCGAAGGTCAGCTTGAACGAATTTCGACGATCAATTTTGAAGGCAATGTTATCTTTAGCGATGAAATCCTAAAGACCAAAATCAAGTCTCGGGATGCACGGCATGGATTGACTCGTTACATGTTCAACAAAGCCAACCTGAACCAGATTCGTGAAGATGCGGATCGACTGACAACGTACTATCGATCACTTGGTTACTTCCAAGCTCGGATCGATTTTCGGATGGATTACAACACCACTGGTGACCTTGTCGACCTCGTGTTCGTAGTGGATGAAGGGCCACAGTTCTATGTCCGCAATGTTACTTTTGTCGGCAATAGGTTCTTTCCGACCGAGCAACTCTCAGCCGCAATGACATTGAAATCTGGCGAAGCGTTCAACCTGGGCAAGATGAGCCGCGATCAGCGAACACTTCGAAACGAGTTTTATGGACGCAAGGGATTTGTGTTTGTAGACATTCAACCTGAACCTCGCTTCTTGGAAGAGCCCGGACAGCTGGACTTGGTATACAGAATTACCGAAGGCGACGTTTACCGGGCCGGAGAAATTCATATCCACATCGAAGGCGACTCGAGTCACACGCAAATCAATGTTCCTAAAAACATGATTGGTATTCGTGAAGGCCAGATCATTGATCTGCGCGAGCTCGAGAACTCAGAACGACGCTTGAAGGGTTCTCAAATTTTTGAGACTAACCCCAGTCAGGGACAAGAACCAAAGATCGAAGTGCGACGCCCCGATGGATCCGAAGGGGATTACTAGAATCCCGCATTTGTTGTAGACCACGAAACTAGACGAACAGCACGCGATCGTTTTTTAGACTAAAAACAGGGACTACCAGTCTTGGATACCACCTCCCCAAACCGCGAAGCAATACGAGCCGCTCGTCCAACGGTGTTGGGGTCGCGCACGCTCTGCCGACTGGCTTTGTCAGTGGGTTTGATCGTGAGCGTGACTGGATGTCAACTCGGCACTCGCCCGCCACTCAACTTGCCACCTGGCCTTGGATCACCCCATGGTTCGTCATTCAAACCAGATACCGGAACGACTGATAGTAACCAAGCTAACACCGCCAATGGTGTTTCTCGGATTCGGGGGCAGACCCCCGATAGATATAACAATGGAACGTTTGGAAACAGTGACCCCAACCGTCGGTCCGATCCAAATCAGCCGCAGTTCAACGCGCGATACTCGGGTCAAAGTACACTTGCGCCCAATAGCGGAGCGCAAAACAACTCAGCCTCCACTAACACGGCCCCTTATACCGCTCAGCAAGGGTATACAAATCAGCAAGGCTATGCTGGCCAACCGAGCACGCAGCCGTCTTCCATAGTTCAACAGCAAAACATCGTTTACCAACAACCTGGCTCCCCGCAACTTAGTTTCCAGCAGCAACCGGTTGTACAGCAGCAAGTACCATTTGATCCTTACGCTGCGACTCAAGCTAACACGTACGGCCAAAACAATTATGCTGGCACTGGCAATCCGCGGGTAGGCGTTCCGAACACCTATCAAGTACCGGGGCAATACAGCGCTCAACAGTACGGCCCTGGTCAAGTTTCGCCGGGTCAATATGCTGCGGGGCAATATGGTTATGACGCCACGGTAGCACCCGGAGCAGCGGGTTACCCGACATCGCCGGAAAATGCCTTGGCGCCGGGCGTGTTTCCAAATCCGAATGATCCAAACTCAGTGATCGCGACGCAACCATTTACTCCCTACCAACCGCGCGAACGTGTCGCCCCACTGGATGTTTATTTGCAAGAAGCTCGCACGGGTCGCGTGATGCTTGGCGGTTCGGTAAATAGCGATTTGGGACTTAGCGGTCAGTTGACCATTGATGAACGCAATTTCGATATCACCAAAATCCCTACCAGTTGGGAAGACCTGTGGAGCGGCAGAGCCTTCCGAGGTCGTGGGCAGAACTTTCGCGCAGAGTTAATGCCCGGTACGAGAGTCCAGCGTTATACGGTCAACTGGTCGGAACGTAATTTCCTCGACACTCCTTACAGTTTGTCAGTGGGTGGATTTCTTTACACACGTCAGTTCCGCGACTGGACCGAACAGCGCTTAGGTGGCCGCGCATCGGTTGGCTATGAAATCACAAAAGACTTAACGATCAGTACTGAATTGCGGTTGGAAGACGTCAAGATATTCGACCCGCGGGTTGCTGGCGTTTCGAAATTGGACAGTGCCCTTGGAAGCAACGACTTGTACACTGGTCGTGTTCGTTTGGCGCATGACACCCGTGACAGTCCATTTATGTCATCCGAAGGCCATCTGCTTGAATTGATCTATGACCAGGTCTTTGGCGAATACAGCTATCCTCGCGGCTTGATCAATTACAATCGCTATTTTTTAGTGCGAGAAAGACCTGATCAAACCGGTCGCCACACGCTTGCCAGCACTTGGAAATTTGGATTCTCGGGCGCCGATACACCGATCTTCGAAAACTTCTTTGCAGGTGGTTATAGCACTCTACGCGGTTTCCGATTCCGAGGTGCGAGCCCCACAGTAAGCGATGTCCAAGTCGGTGGTACCTTTATGGCATTGGGTAGCCTCGAGTATGTGTTCCCACTGACCGCAGACGAAATGCTTCGCGGAGTGGCTTTCGTCGACTATGGAACCATCGAGCAAGATTTCACAATCAAAGCAAAGAACATCCGCGTCGCGCCTGGTTTGGGCTTGCGCGTGGCTATCCCCGCGCTCGGTCCTGCACCGCTGGCGTTTGACTTCGCCTATCCAGTGCAAAAAGCAGACGGCGATCAAACCCAAGTCTTTAGCTTCTTCATGGGCTTCACCAGGTAACATTTGTCGCGAGGAGTTTGGACATTCAAATTCCAATGAACTTCTCAGCTGCTCAAGCGGTAAGTATCGCCTCGTCGGTCTCAACTCACGACAAAAACTCAGTCCAAGCCGCTGCAACGCCCGAGCCGTCCGCGGTTCCAGCTCAATTGGAGAAGTCCGAATCGCCCAATCCTGACCGGGATGCACAAGGCCAAGGCGACGGACTCGGCCATCATGCTCGTAGGAGACAGAATGAGAACGAAGTCGCTCTGCCAGGAACTGTGCCTGTCGACCCCTCAGGTACGCCGCCTCACGAGCCTCCACCTGAGCTGGATCTCGTCTGCTAGGGCGTCGGCTACGCGATCAGCGATTATGTTGCTGATTCAGACGGTGATAGTCAGCACTGCGGCGCAGGAGGCGACATGGCATGTCCCTGAGTACTCGAAGGGCGTGCTGCAATACGCTGGCAACACGCCCCTCGAGTACTCAGGGACGTGCCACCCAAAATTCTGCAATCCAGACCAAAGTTGGACATTACACTTATCAGCCGCCGCCGCCACACAATTACTGCAAAAAATCAACTGCGCTCGGGACAAATGGTCCCAAGCTACGGGGAAGCGAGGTTATACTGACCATCGTAAAACCGTGCGCCTTGTTTGCTGACCGGAGTGTGCCATGAAAGACCGTCGACGATTTCTGCAGGCCAGCGGGCTGGCGTTAGGCGTTGGCACCTTGGCACCGCAATTTCTGATGCAGGCCGCCGCAGGCGCAAATAGTGCAAACGATCACGTGCTAGTTGTAGTCCAACTTTCAGGCGGGAACGACGGTCTGAACACCATCATTCCTTACGCTGATGACGTGTACAAAAAACGCCGCCCTTCCTTGGCGATTTCGCCGACGGAAGTTATCAAGTCCAACGAACTTGTAGGCTTCCATCCATCCCTACGCGGATTTGCAGATCTGCTCGACCAACAGCAATTGGTGGTTGTGCAGGGCGTGGGCTACGCCCACCCGAATCGTTCACACTTTGAATCGATGGATATTTGGCATACCTGTCATTTGAAGAACGAATCGCGATCGGTGGGTTGGTTAGGACGCTACTTGGACGAAAACTCTGGTGCGGATGGAAGTGATGTTCCTGCGATTCATTTCGGGCGTGAGCAGCAGCCGCTGGCACTTCAGGCTCGCAATGTTCGCGTCCCTTCAGTCAAATCGCTAGACGAATTTAAGCTGCAGTCAGGCAATGATCAGTTTCGCGAGACGGTGTCGAAGTTGGCTGCAACGCAGCGGAGCGCGTCGGGCGAGTTGCTGGGTTTTGTGCAGTCCAGCACATCCGCTGCGCTGGTCGCAAGCGATCGAGTCGCGGCCGCTCAAGCTGACTACAAAACCGCCGTTGATTACCCGCAGAGCGATCTAGCGCGTAAGCTTCGAATCGTCGCGCAGTTGATTAGCGCTGGACTCAATACGCGGATCTACTACGTGACGCTTGACGGATTCGATACGCACTCACAACAGGCTGACGCTCATACTGGGCTGCTGCGTCAGTGGGGTGACGCTGTCACCGCGTTCACTAATGACGTCAGGGAACACGGGCACGGCTCGCGCGTCCTGACACTCAGCTTTAGCGAGTTTGGACGACGTGTTGAAGAGAACGCTAGTAAAGGGACCGATCACGGCGCTGCGGCACCGTTGATCCTTACTGGTGGAAGCGTGCGCGCAGGTTTTTGCGGCGCACCTCCAAGCTTAACCGATCTAGACGACGGCGACCTGAAATTCCACACCGACTTTCGTCAAGTCTACGCGACAGTCCTAAGCAATTGGTTGGGCACTGATAGCGAAAAAGTACTTGGTGCACGCTACGAATCATTGCCGATATTGGAAATTTAGCGGCCACGACGCTGTCTTGTTCTAAGTGGGTCGCAAGTGGGTCGCATCTGCCGGATGCGACCTCCGGGGTCATTTTGCGAACATCTTTAGTCATCCAACACACCTCGCACCACCGCTGACAAGCCCGCGACTGTGGTGTCAGCAGCGTAGCGCTTATACGTTGAACAAAGTAGCGTCGTTGACACTGTTCACATTGGTTGCGAAAGTTCGAGTGATCTATCTTTGCCTTGGCGTGCTCTCGCCGGATGCGTCCAAATGCTCCAGGCCGAAATACACTAGGTATGAAAAAACGGATGGTGAAAGCTGGCCACTACAAAACGTTGCACCGAACAAAAAACACGCAGTCCAAAGCCAGGCGGACATCCCCCGAATTGCTATCAACAACAATCCTTCCTAAGAATTACTCTTACCCTACGTTCGCAATGCCAACGCTTTTGTTATCATCTGCCCCTTCCCGCGCTAAACATGCGCGTTTTCAATTCGACTTTTGAAATCGGCTATGAACTTCGGCAGCACGGACAAGACTTTCACACAAAACTGGTTGCAATCGTTAACTCAAGTTGCGAACGAGCCGACCGCCAAGCGAATCAAACCGCTCTTGGATACGATCAACGACTTGAGCCGGATGAACACAGATTCCGACCGCCTTGAATCTGCGAAAAAACTCTGGGACTTTGCTGCGACAGAAGATCTCACGGGTATGCTTCAAATTGTTCCGGTTCGGCAACCCACTTGGATTTTCGATCGCGATGATCCATTTGTTTATCAACACCAAACAACAGAGCCGACTTTGGATTTTGATTCCTGGACCAAGAGTCTCGGAATTGTTACCTGCGAAGTTCCTTTAGTTGCTGAAGTTGCCAATGCGGATTGGTTGAGTCTGGTGCGTAAGGAAGCGGTGAGGTTGCAAAGGCCGCTGAGCACAGCGGGCATGCCTTCTGGATTGAACTTGAAATTGCCTTGCAAAGCGGTTTGGGATTTAACGGGTTGGTCGATTCGATTCGATCAGGCCGACTGGGTTGTGCTGCGTTACGAAGAACCGTTTTCGACGGAACGGCCTGACTTGTCAGACTTTGAAGAGAGTCTCAATTGGACTATTGCCAAAGCTCAGGAAACACTTGTACCAAAAAATCCGCCGAATTGCACTAGCGTCAACGGATCCGCTCCTTGGATCGGCTGTGTCAAACGCCTCGAATCGCTCCACAAGTCAATTCTTTCTACCGAAGCTAAAGATTACTCGCCTTGGTTTCGTCGAACTTGGGCTTGCGTTTGGACTGTGATCTACCGTGAGCAAAATGTTTTGCGTGGCCAAGCGAACGTAGATGTCGTCCGATCGGAATTGACGGCTTGCGTTGGTACCGTTCCAAGACTGACGACTTGGATGTTCGCATTTGCTAAGTTAGTATGCGAGAACCAATTGGGCCGAGGACTTGGGATCTGCGGTGACTACACGAACTGATTTCGTTTACGAGGCGTGAAGAATGCCTGAACTGCCTGAAGTTGAGACGATGTGTCGGGGCATCTACCCGACTGTCGGCAAACTCATTCGCGAAGTTAGCCAGCCGCGGTGCGACTACCGTCCTATACAGATTCGTCCCCCCGTCGCTGAGATCAACGCGCACATGGCTGGTTGCAAGGTCATAGCCATCACGCGGCTTGGAAAGCGCGTCATCATCCAAACCAATGACGACTCGTTGATCCTCCAACCCAAGATGACGGGTCTCGTCGCGCTCGAATCTCCGCCTGATCCAGATCACGTGCGCTTGCAAATTGATTTCAGCGGAAATCTCCGACTTCAATTTTGGGACAGGCGAGGCTTGGGAACCGTTGAATGGATGCCCACGAAGGAGTTGCACGATCGGATTGTCGAGGGACGCCTTGGGCCAGACGCTCTGCGGATAACACCTGAGGATTTTATCGCTCGCCTACAAGCCACAACGCGTCCCATTAAAGTTGCGTTGCTTGATCAGAAACTGCTTGCGGGCGTCGGCAACTTGTACGCCTCAGAAATGCTCTTCAAAGCCAAGATAGATCCAAAGAAACAAGCGGCGAAAATCAGTCCCGCTCGGCTGCGGGTTCTTCATCAAGTGATGCTGGATATCCTGCAGCTTGCCATTACCCTTGAAGGCTCAACGCTTTCTGACGGAACTTATCGCAATGCCATCAATGATCCTGGCAGCTACCAGAATATGCACCGTGTCTATGACAAAGCAGGTGAAGCTTGCGGCCAGTGCAATACCTCTGCCATTCTTCGCATCGTTCAGGCTCAGCGGTCGACTTTTTATTGCCCAAAATGCCAACGCAGCTAGTACTTCAGCACAATTGCATTCATACGCGGAACCTCGATAACGTGTTCTGCAGAGTGGCACAAACCCCAAAATCTAATCTGGACAAAGCACGAGTCGTGGCTGTGATACTCAGGGCCAACCCTGAAATCGTACAACCTAATATTTGACATTTCTAATTCGTCGATCGCAAACACCCAGAAGTATTGTTTTTGCGTCGACAGAACGCCCCTGGCAAGGTTCAACGACTCATAATTCGCATTGATGGTATTGATTGATATGGCTCCATTGAAGAGCCTTTTCTATAAGTCCCAAGAGAGATGGGGATACCGCGCGCCCTAGAAATGCCGTACTCACGGCTTTCGCGCTGCCTTTCGTATTGAAAGCCACTGTGGTGACCGGCAGGGAAGCCTACCAACCACACGACCGCCTCCACGCACACTTTGCGCGACCTTGGTCGAAGCGAAGCGATCGGTGCACGCCGCTTGGAATCTCTTTGCAAAGCCGTTTTGCCCGACTGTGTTTTGCCCGACTGTTCAGTATCTTATCGATCCTGCTGCTCACACTTCGAACAGTGAATGCATCGGATGTTGACCTACCGGTAGTTGAGCCACTTCACACAATTTTCGTCGAAGCGGAAACGGTGGCCAAAGAAGTGCGAGGCATTTACGACGTGCTTGCGTTCGAGGGTCACTGCCAACTTCGGCAAGGCGAATTCAAAGTCACCAGCAACAAGATAACGTTGTGGATCGAACGCCGAAATCAACTTGGGATGGAACTGCCCGGGAAGATTATCTGCCAAGCCGATGGCCAAGCAGTGATTACTTGGGAAAACGTCCCACGACTGAGTGACAATCGTTGGATGGGAAGATTGTTCAGTTTGAAACCCGTTGACTTTCGCGTTCAGCGAGAGGTCAAACGTTTCGACATTCCCAACCTAGATTGGAGCAGCGTTCAGCAGGTGCAGTACACTCAAAGTGCTGGCGGTGGTCAACTGCTCGCGCCGCCACTGCTCGGCGATTCCAATTTACATAACACTGCATCCGGGACTGGCCAGCTACCTAGACCATTACTCAATCCTATCGCACCGAATGCAATTCCGACTACGCCCGGCGCGGTTCAATGGAATCCAAGCGGCGGAACCAGTGCGTCGAGTCTTTTGCCTTCAACCGGCCTAGTTATCCCTGAAGATGGTTCGCGTCCGTATCCAGCCGCTGGCCTACCACCCACACCAGTCGACAACCTTCCGCCATTTCCAGCACCTAGTCAAGTCGTTCTGCAAGTGCCAACGGCTCAACCCAACTTTGGCGCAAAGTCAGTTGAGTTCTTACCAAAGGGAAACGGTGTACTGAATTTCTCTTATACTCCCGATCCAGCAACCGGTGAATCGATTGCACAGATACTCGGCGGCTTCAAACTGATTGTTCGCGACGTACAAGTCGCACAGAGCAACGGCACGCAAATGGAACTGGGGACAGTCACACTGGAAGCCGACAATGCTGTCGTGTGGATCAAGAACGTTGGAACCGATGGGTCAGGCGGTTTTGTTTCTACATCCGATCGCCCGATCGAACTCTATATGGAAGGCAACATTGTTTTCAATCAAGGACAACGAGTCATCTATGCGGATCGCATGTACTACAACGTGTCCAGCGAGTACGGCATGGTGCTGTCGGCTGAAATACTCACGCCCGTTCCGCAGTATCAAGGTCTGCTGCGTTTGAAAGCCGATGTGCTTCAACAACGCAATCGTCAAAACTACATGGCTTACGGTGCCGCAATCACAAGTAGTCGTATGGGCGTTCCTCGCTATTGGTTACAAGCCAACGAAGTCAATCTACAAGATGAACGAAGCGAATCCGAGGTGTCGTCCTTCGACACACTTTCGGGAACCGGGCCCACAAATATGCGCGCCACAAGTACCAATAACTTTGTTTACTTGGCTGGCGTCCCAGTTGGTTACTGGCCGACGTTCTCGACAAACCTTTCCAAACCAAGCTTTTATTTGACGAGTCTAAAGTACAAGAACGACAGTATCTTTGGATCGCAGATATACTCCGAATTTGACGCTTACCAATTGCTCGGCATTGACGGTCCTGTAGGAACCTCGCTCGCATTGTCGGCCGACTATCTTTCAGAACGCGGACCGGCTGGTGGATTTCGTTTCGATTACCAACGCCCGACTTTTTTCTTTGGTGTGCCGGGGCAAGGAACTTCCGACGGATGGTTCATCAAGGACAGTGGACTCGACACGCTCGGTAGAGACCGTATAGGACTGACACCTGAAGAGGACTTGCGAGGTCGGTTGTTTTCACGTCATCGATTGTTTGTGAATCCAAACCTTGAAATTCAGGCGGAGACCGGCTGGGTCAGCGATCGCAATTTACTTGAGCAGTACTTCGAACGTGACTGGGATCAACAAAAAGATCTAAGTACGGACCTTCGTTTGCGGCGTTACAACGGCAACCGCATGCTCGACATCTGGGGACAAGCTCGAGTCAACGAATTCTTCACTGAAACCGAACGCCTGCCGCAAATCGATCACTATTGGTTAGGGCAGGATCTATTCAATCAACGATTGACTTACAACCAACATACAAATGTAGGTTACGTGCATCAGAAGGTTGCTTCGACACCGCTTGATCCGCAAGATCTTGCCAAGTTTCAGTTGCTTCCGTGGGAGACTGATAGCGAAGGTGTGAGGGCTGCCACAC
>JANNNN010001137.1:0-1220 GCA_031398555.1 Planctomycetia bacterium
AGACCGTGTTGCCTTTGCACTTGCCGATCGTGTCATGACGATTCATGTTCGCAGCAATGGCACCATCGCCAACCTGGCTGAGCGACGACTTTCCGACCATCGCTTTCCGACCGGCGGCGTCTTTATCGCGTCAACTTTCGGACAGCAATCGAATCGCCAAGCAGATTTTGAAAAATGGCTTGCGCGCGGGGCAGTGGGCTGGCTGATGCAGGAGCCTGCGCAGCAAACCGATCACAATCTTGCTAACTGCCGGCACGAACTTTCGCTTCCGTTCACGCAATCACTTTGTTCGCCGATGCCTGAGCATTGGCTTACGAAGTCAACGAGTCACTGCGAGTGGCATTTCTTGGCGCATTGTACGCGTGGCAACTCCGGACCGTTACCGAATGAGTCGCTAGTACAGTTCCGTGACCGAGCGTGGCGGGCAGGCGCAATTCCGAGCAGTCACCCGTTGTCAACATTACAGCAGATTCTTAATGACCAATGTATAAAAGGCAATTCGTTTCTGACGCGATCGCAACAGCCATGTGTTAGTTTTTCAGAAGTGCCTTTGGCGGAGTTGCTCAGCCGTCGACAGTTCCGGGCACACCTCGGTCGCTGGGATTGGGAGCCTTATGGAATCGTGGTTCGTCGAGAAGCTCTCGAGTGGCTTGGTGCTCGACCGGTGCTTTATGGTGATGAAGCTGATTACAAGCAACTTGCCGAAGATGACAAACCCTATTTCCAACCGAGAGGGACGAAGAGCAGTCGCAGCAATCAAGACTGGACCAGCGAACGCGAGTGGCGACTGTTTGGCGATTTGATCCTTGATGAAATCCCTTACGAATCGGTCGTTGTCTTTGTTGCGACGAGAATAGAGGCCCAACAAGTGGCCCGTCGCTGCCAGTGGCCTGTTGTATGGAAGCAAATGTAGGATCTCACCAGACGCTCGTTTGGCAGTTATAATCGGGTTTTACCAGGGCGTGCCGCGACGATGGCGGCAAGTTATCGATCCGAGCGGGCTGACGTAATCTAGACGGAGCCATCTTAAATACTACCTCACAAAAGTTTCTCGGGACGGCTGGTTCAAGGTCGCCCTCCACTTTTTAGTGAGATTGCTCTAGAATCTGGCTGCTTAGCCCGATTCTCCAATCCGCTCTAACTCGACGTAATCCCATGCTTGATCGAAAATTAGTTGTTGAAAATGCCGAACTTATCAAGGAAAACTGCCTTCGCCGAGG
>JANNNN010001156.1:0-2907 GCA_031398555.1 Planctomycetia bacterium
GGTTTCTTGAGAAACCGGATACGATGGAGGCGAAATGGAACGGGTTGGTCCGGTTTCTAACGAAACCAGCTACCGACGTGTTACGACTGGCGCCGTGGAAAAAAAATTTGCCGAAAGTGGATTGATGGACTCGCAATTAAAAGAATCGCTCGACCAACTGCTCAAATCAGTTTCGGTAGAGCAAAATATTTCCGCCCTGACCTTGGGCGTGTATCTGTTGGTCGGCGGAGCAATGAGCCTGTACGTTCGATTTTTGTATCGCTGCTGCGGCTCATCGGCGAGCGACGCGGACTCGATCACTCGGGTATTTCCTCTTCTTACACTGGTAACAATCGGCGTGATTGCGGTTGTAAAGTCATCGATGGCGTTATCGCTGGGGTTGGTCGGTGCACTTTCAATCGTCCGCTTTCGCGCCGCAATTAAAGAGCCTGAGGAATTGGTATATCTGTTTCTATGCATCGGTGTCGGTTTGGCGCTCGGCGCCAGTCAGCCATTGTTGGCTGTGGTCCTGCTGCTAGTGTCTTCGATGTTCATTGTCGGAATGTATTGGAGTGGACGTGGACGACGCGATCAAAAATTGCTGCTCACGATCAGCGGCGATGCTGAAAAGTACTTCGGCAGGGGCGAAATGAGTGCCTTGGCCGTTTTAGAACAAGTTTTCAAAACCTATGGACTTCAGCGGTTTGACGTCGATCAAGGACGAGGCCAAGTGCGAGTGGTGATCAAGGGTACGCAACCCAAAGAGACCGGCAATTTGATGGCCCAACTCCGCGAGCGATTGCCCGATTGTGAGATTTCGTATGTGAATTTGAATGCAACCTGATGGAATCAAAGAGATCAGACTAATCTGCCCGATCCGACTTATCTTCCTGACGAGACGCGGTGTGGTAATGTTCAACTTGATTGATGAAAGCGAAACACGCCGCGACTTGGCGGAACGGCGGGAAACAAAATTTGTATTCGAAGATATCGATCTGAAAACTATCCGGTCCCTGCTTCAAGGTAGCTCGAAGCGGCTGGTTCACAATCGGCCAGTTTCGATTGTGCGAAGTATTTATTTTGACGATGCCAGCCTCTCAGCCTGTCATGCCAACATGGATGGGCTCGGCAGTCGCCGCAAGCTGCGATTGCGTTGGTACGACCAAATGAAGCCAGGGAGAGACTGCTATCTCGAAATCAAATGGCGCGAAAACCGGGTGACTGGCAAGCACCGCATGCGAATTAAGAGTGACACTCCCGTCGGAGAACTGAGTTACCGAAAACTTTACCAAGAATTGCTCTCGGTTGTACCGGAACGACTGGTCGCGAACGTGGTTCAATACAACGAGCCGGTAGTGATCGTGGAGTACAAGCGCGAGCACTTCGCATCGATCGACGGTCGGCTGCGTTCGACGATCGATTATGACTTGAAATATTATGACCAAATGGGAAAGCAAGCGATCTCGCTGCGATTCCCTCAGAGCAAACCGAATTTCGTGGTGCTTGAAGGCAAGACGCCTGTTGGAAGTGAAAGTGAATTGCGAGAAATGTTCTACCCACTGCAACTCCGCGCCCAGCGATGTTCGAAGTATGTACATGGATGCACGATGCTTGGCGTGGTTGGTTATTGAAACACTTATCTTTTGTTACGAGATTTTTTATATGAAACGCATTTTGTTCGGTACGCTTGGCATCGGTTTGCTGGGTGTTGTGTTGTTTGCAATGCCGATGCTGACTGCACAGCAGTCACCCTTCCCGCCGCTTCCGGTACTTCAAGCCATCGACAAGAATGGCGACGGTGAAGTTTCGGCTGACGAATTGGCTGCAGCACCTGCTTCCCTGCGTGCACTTGACAAAAATGCCGACGGAAAACTGAAAGGCGATGAGATCGTTCCGAACTTTGCTTTCGGCCCGCCTGAATTCGCGGGTGGCGGTGGACCTGGTGGCCCGGGAGGTTTTGGTGGCTTTGGGTTTGGCGGACCGGGTGGTCCAGCAGGCAACCGAGCACTGGTCGAGAAATTTGATAAAGACGCTGATGGTCGACTGAACACTGAAGAGCGCGCGGCTGCTCAAGCGAGCGGTGACGGTAGTGGACTTGGCGGTGGACGAGGTCCAGGAGGGCCGAGAGGTCGCGGTGGCCCTGGCGGTGGTCCACGTGAACCTTCCAAACCTGGTGCAAAAATCGCCGTCAGTGAAGCCCCCAAGTTTCCTGAAGCGGATCTCTACGATACATCCATCCTGCGAACGCTATTCATCACGTTTGATAACGAAAAATGGGAAGAAGAACTGGCTGCGTTCAACAACACCGATGTTGAAGTCCCTGCAAAATTAATTGTCGATGGAAAAACGTATCCTGAAATCGGCGTCCACTTTCGCGGCATGTCGTCTTATATGATGGTTCCCGCCGGTTCAAAGCGTTCGCTGAACCTCACGATGGACTTCGTCGATAAAGATCAGAAGCTCTACGGCTACAAGACCCTCAACCTACTGAACACAAACGGTGACGCGTCGTTTCTTAGCAGCGTCCTGTATTCGCATATCGCTCGAAAGTATATCGCAGCACCTAAGGCCAACTTTGTACGAGTTGTCATTAACGGTGAAAATTGGGGCGTGTATGTTAACGTCCAGCAATTCAACAAGGACTTTGTGTCAGAGAACTTCGGTACAAGCAAAGGCGCTCGTTGGAAAGTCAGCGGCAATCCGGGAGCCGATGGTGGCCTGCGATACTTTGGCGACAATATCGAAGAGTACAAACGTCGCTTTCAAGTCAAATCGGGCGATGACGAACAAGCTTGGAAGGATCTCATTCACTTATGCAAACTGTTGAATGAAACCCCGGCTGATCAATTGGAGGAAAAACTATCGGACGTGCTCGATATCGATGAAACACTGTGGTTCCTGGCGCTGGATTGCTCGTTGGTGAACAGT
>JANNNN010000249.1:0-7085 GCA_031398555.1 Planctomycetia bacterium
CTTTTTAGGTCTTCAGTAAGGTTTATAATCGTTACAACCGGATTCTACGAACAATTTTGACTTGAGTGCCGAGCGGGAAGGCTTCACATGCTTGAAGTTCCGTGGCCACCGATTAGCGTGAGTTTAAAGGACTGCGTGCGAAGTCGCGAATGGATGCGGACAAATTCGTTCTCCAATGCAAGGCTCAACATGAAGATCTACTTGACGGCTATTTTGTGCGCGATTGCCCTCGTCTCAACTGCCGGCCAAGCATCCGCTCAATGCGGTGGCAGTTTTGGCGGTGGTGATTTTGGTTACGGTGGATACGGATACTACAACTACGGTATCCGCCCCTACGTTCCGGCTCCTCCTTATTTCGCACTGCATCCGCCGGTTTACTACGGTGCTCGCTATACACGCCCTTATGGCGACAGCCCGTTTGCTTCACCTTCGCAGCTGCGACCTACCGCAAGTTACGCTCCAACGCGTCATGTTGAACGATCCTTAACCGTCAACAACCCATACGCCGTAATGCCCATGGTACCTGAAACCATTCAAGCACCAATGCAAATGCCCGCCCCAGACGCACAACCGGCACCAGTGAACACTGTTGCTCCTTCGCCAGTGGTTGTAAAGCCGCTAATTATCGACAATCCTTATTTCCAGCCGGAAGTCAAACTTGCTAACGACCAGCTGTAGGCTTGATAAGCATGTAGCTGGTTCGTAAGCAACCGGATGCAGTGGATATAAACTTTAGATCAGCCGGTTTCTCACGAAACCATCTACATTAAATGCAAAACGGACGCCTGAACAAAGGCGTCCGTTTTTATTTTGTTGGCTTGTTCCCAAGCAGCGCCTGGGAACCAGGGAACAAGTATGGATAATTAAGCTTGCTCGAGGAACGGAAGGGGAATCAAATTGCCCTCGACATCGCGCAGATCGCATTCAAAATGCTCTGGGAAGAGCGTCTCGCTGCCTAGAATCTGAACAGTAACGTTGGTCGACTCTTCCATTTGAATAATCGCCTTCCGCTTGCGATTGTTCAGGAAGGCCGCGACCTTGTCATTGACTCGAATCGTAATTCGGGCGGCTCGAGGTTGTTGGCAAGCCATCATCATGACGCGAACGACTTCGATCGCCATGCTTTCGCCGGTCTTCACTACCGCGCGACCTTGGCAGCACGGGCAATCTTCGTAAACGCTGCGCTTTAAGCTTGGTCGGATGCGCTGCCGAGTCATTTCGATCAAGCCGAAGGGACTGGTTCGCAAGATTTTGGTTCGAGCACGATCGCGTTCCATGGCATCGCGAAGCGACCGTTCCACTTTGCGTCGATGCGTCTCGTGACGCATATCGATAAAGTCATTGACGATCACGCCACCCAAGTCTCGAAGTCGCAACTGCCTGGCGATTTCCTTCGAGGCGTTCATATTCAGTTTGAATGCGTTATCTTCAGCCGAGTCGTCCGAGCGGAAATTGCCGCTGTTGACGTCGATGGCAACCAATGCCTCAGTTGAATCGATGACGATCGAGCCGCCACCTTTTAGCGGAACAACGCGCTGCTGGATGCGAGCGATTTCACGTTCGAGATTGTATTTGTAGAACAGCGGTTCGCGGCTGTCGTAGAGTTTTAAGCGGTTTACATACCGCGGCATGACTAACTGTAGAAACTCTTTAGCGCGCTCAAAGGCGTCGGCATCATCGACCAAGATCGTATCGATGTCTTCGCTGAAGATATCGCGAATGGTGCGGATGATCATGTCGCTTTCTTCGTAGATATTGGCTGGCGAAGGTGTGTTTTTGACCCGCTTTACCAGCACCTTCCACAACCGGACGAGGTAAGCCATATCGCGTGAGAGTTCACGCCGTGTTCGTTCTTGACCAGCGGTGCGGACGATGAAACCAAGTCCTTTAGGTGGATTCAGTTCGAGCAGTGTTTGGCGGAGGACGCGGCGTTGCTGATCGTCCTCGATTTTACGACTGACGCCGACGCGACCGAGTGCGGGCATGAGAACCAGGTAACGGCCGGGGATGCTGATATAGGTGGAAAGGGTTGGGCCTTTGGAACCGATACCTTCTTTGATAACCTGCACGAGCACTTCGTCGCCGCGGCGGAAAATTTCTTGAATCGGTGGCTTGAACCGTGGGCGGGAGCTCATGCGGTTGCTGGGCCGACGGCGGGGTTGATCTTCCTCTTCGCTGTCCTCGTCATCGATGTCAGCACCCGGAGGCCCGTCCATGATTTCGGCTGGATCGTAACCCGCTTGTCGAAAGTACTGTGCCTCGACGTCACTGATGTGCAAGAATCCGTTTCGTCCGACCCCGAAGTCAACGAACGCGGCTTGAATGCTCGGTTCGAGGTTGACAATGCGTCCTTTGTAAATGTTACCTGCGTAATTGTTTTGACTAGCTCGCTCTGTGTAAAGTTCCTCCAATGAGCCGTCTTCGAGAATTGCGATACGGCACTCCTCGGGCTGGGAGACATTGATCAACATTTCTTTTCGCATAGTTAACTTTCATGACTAAGAATTCTCGCCTAGATCTGTTGATTCGGAGGCAATTTGCACAGAACGGGAAGTAGCGCCGGACACCGAGCTCGAAAGGTGTGGCTCGTCCAATAGCACTGCGGTGCGTTGTAGCAGCGTCCCGTCTTCAAGCAATTTAGCAAGCCCCAAACATGTCAACAATTCCAAAGGCCTAATTGAGCCCTGCGCGATCGCGGGCAGTGAAAAAATTAAATAACCGTCTTCGACCCGCACATCGAAATGCGGATCTTGCGTGCTACAAACGATCGTTTTCTGATCGCGCTCGATCTCGATCGTCTCACGCTTTCGTAACTGTTCAGCCGCGACAGTCGTTGTTTCAACCAAATCGGCTGGCAACAACGCGCGGTAGGTCGCCGCGATAAAGCGAGCTTTGCCAAGCCCCGCTTCGAGCGGACGCATTTCCAACAACTTCATACCTTCTGGCAATTGCTCAATCACACTTGCTTCGATCGTTGCCAGATCAAATTCACCTGCTATCTCTAATTCAACAACTTCATCTAACGCTTCAATCCCGAGCGCTAAAGCGGTCGGGAAACTGATGCGAGGTTTCGGATTGAAACCTTCGCTGAACGCTAACTGCAGACCCGCCCGGCGCAGCAAACGTTCCCACACGCGTGCCAGATCGCGATGGCTGATCCATCGCAGATCGCCCGCTTTGGTGAACCGAATTCGCATGCGTGTTTTGCTCATTCCACTTAAGCTCCTACAGCCATTTCGGGAAGAAGCTGGGCAAATCGCCCTTGCAAATACGCATCCACTTCGCGGGCCGTTCCAAATTCAAGGGAACGTCGCGCCATCGCCTCACAATCAGCCAACGTAACATTTCGCAACGCCTGCTTCACTTGCGGCAACGCAGAGGGCGGTGCCGAGAGTGTTCGAACTCCGAAGCCCACCAGCAGCAACGCGCACAGCGGCGTGGAGCTCATTTCGCCGCAGACACTTACGTCGACACCGTACTTGGCGGCTTGGTCAACGGACTGCTTAATTAGCCTCAGCACCGATGGATCCAGACCAGTGTACAGGTCAGCGACATATTCGTTGGTGCGATCCACGGCCAGTGTGTACTGAATGAGGTCGTTAGTGCCGATACTGATAAAATCCACTTCTGGTAACAAATAATCGAGCATCAACACGGCCGCTGGCACTTCAACCATCATGCCAACGGAGACTTTGGCTGGGACCGGGATGTTTTCTTCTTGCAAGTCATCGATCACTTGGCGCAACACCATCCGCGCCGTTCGAAGCTCGTGCAAAGTTGTAATCATTGGGAACATGATTCTCAAATCACCGGCCGAAGCGGCTCGCAACATGGCTCGCAGTTGAGTACGAAACATTTGCGGATTTCTCAGCGACAAGCGAATACTTCGCAGTCCCAAGAAAGGATTGTTTTCGCGATCCGACCGTGGCGATTGGCCCATTTTGTCAGCGCCCAGGTCGAGTGTTCGCATCACGACGGGTTTTCCGCCCATCGCACTGACTACTTGAAGATAGGCTTCGAAGTGCTGTTCTTCGGTCGGCTCTTTCACAGAACCAAGATAAAGGAACTCTGTACGATAAAGGCCTACCCCTTCTGCGCCGCGAGCCAAACAGGCTTCCACTTCGTAAGGGAATTCGATGTTGGCCATTAGGCTAACATGGGTGCCGTCGAGGGTTTGGGCAGGTAGGTCGCGCAGTTCACCGAGTTTGGTGGTCCGAGTTGCGCGGACTTCCATCCGCTCACGATAGCGGGCGAGTATTTCTTCAGTAGGCTGAAGGATCACTCGTCCACGAAAACCGTCGACGATCACATCAGCTGCGTTGGCAATGCGATGTAAAAAAGTACCGAGTCCCACGACGGCTGGAATTTCTAAACCGCGAGCGACGATTGCCGTATGACCGCCTGGACCGCCGACTTCGGTGCAGAAGCCAACGATTTTTTCCCGATCGAGCTTGGCCGTCTCGCTGGGTGTTAGATCGTGGCTGGCCAAAACCGATTGGCCATCGCCGCCACTAGCTTGGGTGGGATGACCGCCGAGAGCCTCTAGCAATGTCCGCTCGACATCGCGAATGTCGGCGGCGCGTTCGCTCAACATGCCTGAACCCATGTTGCGGAAGGCTTGAGCGTAGCGATTCAGCACCGAAGATATTGCATACTCGGCACTATAGCATTCGTCTTCAATCAGTCGAAGCCATTCAGCGTGAAGACTTGGATCGAGAAGCATTTGTTGGTGAGCCGAAAAGATTGCTCCAACTTTTTTGCCCAGCTTCTCAGCTGAACGCTGCCGATGCTCGTCCAAACGCGACGAAGCTTCGTCGATCGCTTGTCGCAATCGTTGTGCTTCATTGTTTCGGTCTGAGGAATCTATCTGAGAGCGAGTGATCCGATAACCTTCTTGGTCGAGGATCAAAACCTTTCCGATGGCGACTCCGGGTGAGACCGCGATACCTTGCAGTTCAAGCATAGGGGGGCTACTGCCAACTCGGTCTCGTACATGGTCGTTTCCGAGCGATTGCGGCGCAGTGTGGGCGTCCATCGCGGGGAGACGAGTAATGCGAATTGAGTTGTGTACATAATGTCTTGTATAAATTGTAAACGACCCAGTAGTCACAAATCTGCGGCAAAGCGGATTGAACTCGTCTAAGCCAAGCTATGCGACTTCCGAATCGAACTCATTGAATCCACCTGCGAACAATTCGGCCAAGCACTCAAGAGCTTCTTCGGCATCTATCCCAGTCGCACTCAGTTTCAACGATACGCCTTGCGCCGCGCCAAGGGTAAGAATACCCATGATGCTTTTACAATCGACTGAGTGTCCATCTTTTTGAATTTCGATGTGGCTTTGAAAGCGGCCTGCAGCGCGCACGAGCAAGTCGGCAGGTCGCATATGCAGACCCTGCTCGTTGCTAACAATTACAGTCCGGTGAACTGTGGCTGGCATTCCATTTTCTGACTGCGAAATTCTGAAAACCCTTTGGGGAACCGCTTATTCTCCGAATTGGACACAAAATCCATCACGCTATCTACGAACCAAACTGACTACTGTCCGCTTCATTCAGCAACTGAAAAATGTCGTCCGACGTCTTGCTTTGCTTCAGGAAGCGGCAGAATGTTTCATCACGCAACTGTCGAGAAATGTTTTCGAGCGCCCGCAAATGATCGCCAGGGCGATCCGGAGGCGAAACGAGCAAAAAGAACAATTGCACCTTCTCGCCATCCAAACTCTCAAACTCGACTCCATTGGTGCTTACGCCAACGGTTCCAATCAATTTATTAACGCTAGGGTGCTTGGTGTGCGGTACTGCAATACCGCGACCAATGCCGGTACTACCTAACTCTTCACGTTTCAAAATAGCTTTGACAATGTCGTCTTTATCAGCCGCTTTAATTTCGCCAGCACTTAACAGCGACTCAACCAACTCTCCAATCACGCTCGTCTTGTCGGTCGAGCGTAGATCGGCGCGGATGGCTTTGCCACTCACAAAATCAGAGAACTTCATACTACAAATACCCTTTCCGAACACCTGCGTTACTCATCGGAGTCCGCAGGTGGAATGTGTTTGATTCCAGCAGCCTTGTGGCCGGTGATTTTTTCTTTGTGCTTTCGCAATTGTTGCTCGATTTTGGCAATCGTCGCATCCAACGCGCTAATGACGGTTATGGAGTCCGACGATGCCACAAACTCAGGGGCATGTTCGGCCGTCACGTTGATTTCCACATTGGGATGACCTGGATGCTGAAAATCCACTGTTACAGCGACAGCATTTACCCGATCAAACAAACGCTGAACTTTTTCCGCCTTTTCACGGATTATTTCTTGATCGTGTGTAGTGATCGTTCCATGCCGCGCAGATACGTTGACTTGCACTCGGTGGCTCCTGGTGAGTGTTCAAAAACATCAACGCGTCAGCAATTGCCCGATTTAGCGCTGAGCTTTCCCAAAATATACCTTGGCCAGCCGTTCGAGGCCTTCACATAAATTTCATTTTCTACAAAGCCATGAAAACAGCCATTAATCGGGTGGTTTTTCCGTCTCAGCCGCCCTAATGCACGATTTCAGCAGCTTCCCGCCGCGAACCGTTTGAGTCCACGGAGCTTTTGCAGACCTCCACGTCCATCAAACTGGCCGCATTGTATCCGCCTTTGCTGATGTAGCCAAATAGTGGTTTGTTCTCAGAAGCGAAAATTTATCCACATAACTGCTTCAAAATGGATGGCTTCCCCGTGCTATTACCATTACTAATGCAGATTGGGCCTTCACGGGGTTAGTCCGCACCGCGCGCCAAGGGCTCGGATGTTGACTATCTTGACGATTCAGAATGAAAAACTGGCTAGCAAACCTCTAATTCGTTGCTTTTGAAACGCGAATCGTACTCCGCGGGGATGGGAAAAACGAAACGATTGCTATCTTAGAAACTGACGTGGAAAGCATCAAAATCGCCGAGCTCAAAGTTGATTTGCGGATCGCTGACGGGCTCTGCGCCCCCAAGTCGGCAGAATCGGCAAGTCCTACATTCTCCGTGCTAATTAGCCAACTCGGTTTGTGCTTGACTCCTAACAACAGCTAGAAAAGTTAAGCATACTAG
>JANNNN010001268.1:0-7225 GCA_031398555.1 Planctomycetia bacterium
GGTTTCTAACGCAACCAGCTACACTCCTTACTCCATCGCCAACCATTGCACAGCGTCTACGATAACATGCCCATCGGTACCTGAGTTTGATATTTCCACAAATCCTTCGCGGCCCGCTGCGAATTCAAAAACACCTAGCGAAAAGAAAACGTCACGCACCGGTGGCTTCTTCTGTTGGTTGACAATGATTTTCTTTTCACCGCCGGCAAATCGAACGGTAACTGGCACGTTGGTGGCTCGGTTTCCATGAGCGGTATACGCTACCAGCACTTCGTACCTCCCCGTAGCAGGTAAATTTGGTGTGAATTTCGCGGACTGTTCACCCTTCTTTTCGTTGCCATCATGGGCATAGCCTGCACCGACAAAAGGTGAAACGGTTTGTCCCAACGCTTCGAAGCCGGTTCGTTGAGCTTCCTGTTCATCAACGACAAAGCCGCCGAGTTGTTCCTTCGATAGTCGTATTTGAGCCGGCGCCGGCGGCGATTCGAAGTCCAGCATCTGCTTATCCGCCAACAGTTTTGTGGAAAGTTTGGCATAGTCAACTCGCTGCACCGAAGTTTTCTCATCGATTGCAATTGAAGCGGCAGTCGCGGCGCTTTGCCCCAAGACCATAAAAACTGGTTCCATACGAATGCTTCCATAGGCGATGTGACTGGCCGCCATGCAAACTGGAACAAGCAAGTTGGTGCACTCCGATTCTCGCGGACGGATGCTCCGATAGCTGATCGGATACGGTCGCGTGCCGATCTGAATATCCCCTTCATTGCGAGCGTATCCTTCGGCGGTGACGTAACGCTGTGTGTTATGACTATCCATGTTGTAAGCCCCCATACCGACACTGTCCGGAACAACTTCCTGCCGCTTGCAGTTCTTTTCGCTCATCACGTATTCAGAAACCATCCGTCGAGCTTCACGAATGTAGAGTTGCCGCGGCCAGTTGTCGTTGTCCAGAAATTCATCTTTTGAGAGAGCCAGGTTTGTAAACTCTTTGCGAATCGCTTCCGGAACACGCGAGCTGTTGGCGATCGTCCACATCAGTCCCTTTTGATACGTTTCGTGCTCCTTCCAAATTCTCTCGCGAGTCGCATAGTCGGCTTCCGGATAGTCGTAATTCATTCCGATGTTGTCAGTGCTGAACGCAAAATTGTTGTTCGTATCTGTCTTGCGATTCGGCATGAAAATCGGATTCCAGGGTGAACGCATATCTCCCGCCTCAAAATTTCGCAGCAACAGTTCGAATCGCAGCTCGTCGTAACCCTCAGGTTTGGGCCACGCTCGACGGTTCTCCGGTGAATCCGTGGTGCACATCCGAAAGTTGTAGGCTTGAATGCGATCGTCGCCATCCCCATCTATACCAGACGGAGCGGGCCAGATGCCAGGCAACAGACCGCTGCTAGCATCACCCAGCTTGCGATATGGGTCGACATTCTTGGTGAACTGATGGTGTGTGGCTCCAGCGATCTGCAAGCCGTTGATGGTTTCTCCATACTTGCTGTTCGCTTCGCGGCCGACGTGATAACCGACGCCTGCTTTGGCCATCAAGTCACCTTCGTAGGTTGCATCAATGAAGACTTTGCCAATGAATTTGCGGCCGCTCTCCATCACAATCTGTTTAATGCTTGTGCCCTCTTTGACGACACCTTTTTTTAGATCGAGTCGCTCGCCGAAGACGACTTTTATATTTGCGTCTGAAAGCATTTTGGTAAATACCTTCGTGGCCGCGCTGGGTTCGAATGTCCACATCGCTTTCTCAGACTCAGTGCTTCGCTGCCGGCTCTTGAAGTACGCTTCACGAGTCTCCTGTTTCCAATTATTTGGATCGTTGTAGTAGTTGAAGATGTGCTCGTAAAACTCGAGCGAGATGCCACCGATGCAACGCTTGTTGCCGATGTCTGTAGCGCCGAGTCCTCCGGTGGTCAAGCCGCCTACGAACTGAGTGGGCTCTATTAGGATTACCGACTTGCCGCTGCGCGTTGCCTGTATGGCCGCCGTCACACCACCGCTCGTACCGCCGTAGACCACAATGTCTGCCGCTGATTCTTGGGCATTACTTTGAATGGGAATACACATGCAACAGAAGAAAAGTGCTAATCGCAGCATGATAGTAGTTCTCTCACGTGGAATTGGATGTGGTAGTAGGTCGTAGCTAGTTTCGTTAGAAACTGGTTGGAGCGGAAGTAGTCTATAAGACGCATTAACGCAGACGCTGGCAGCGTCTGCCACGTGGGGGCCGCTGCCAGCGTCCGCAAATATTCCTAAACAAGCCTCACTTTCGCGCGAACGCAAAGTAACCGCCAGCTGTAACCGATGAAAATCGGGTGCTTGGTGGCAGCAAATCGTCCGCCGTACTATTGATGGGCAAGATCTGTACTTGATTGAATCCGGCAACAGTGAGATCGTCCAGCAATTCACGGCGACTGTAGATATGCAAAAACATCGAAGGCAACCCGCGATAGGCATACACGCGATCACCATATTCCCAATCGCGATTCGTCCAACTGCTCAGCCGCGTTCTCAACAACCAAGCCGGTCCGCCCGGGTCAAGCAAACTGCGCAATCGATTGTGGACATGCAAAATCAGCGGAGCATCAGGTCGCAAACTTCGACAGACGTGAGACAAAAACTTCTGCCGATGCTCACGACCGCGAATCATCCCGATGCTGCTGAACAAGCAAACGGCCATATCGAGAACGCTGTCCCGCAACCAATTGAGCTGCACCATATTCGCTCGCACACAACCGCTCTGTGGCTCCTTCGACTTAACGCCCACCGCTCTGTCAACCTGCGACGCTTGACGCAGCATGTGTCGGCTGAGGTCCACATTCAGCATTCTGTACCCTAGGGGCATAAATGCCCGAGCCACCCGAGCTGTACCGCAGCCGAAATCCGCGATTGTGAATGTTTCGGGCGGCTGAACGGGTAGAAACCGACGAACAATTTCAATATCCAGCTTCAGCAGGGGATGGTCGCGGAAATAACTATCGTAGTCATCCGCAATCGACGGCGAGTGAAAATAGTCCCAAGCACCTCGGCTGATTCCTGGCGGAAGCTGCCAAGCGGGTCGTGTTCGTTTCGTCAAATCGGACAACTGTTCGCGACACTTTCTAAGTTCGGTAAACCCCAAAGCAGGGAGAATCGCCATTGATCAACTGCTGGGGCATTATTGACGCCAGTGGTTGGGCGGGGTTTAGTATAGCGGCTGGATTAAGGTTTGATTGAAATGTAAGGGGAATAAGAGGAATGTATAGGAATGCTGAGAAGTATGATGGAAAGGATGGGGCAATCGTTCGACACCTGTCTGCTGGTCGTTGCTGCTTTTTGGGATCAAAAGTATAATCCGGCGCAGCTTTTCTCTGAAACAAATGCATGACAGGCGGAAGCTGTTTCCGCAATCCCCTTCCGTATCAATCTACGGTGCGATGGGTGAGGAGAAGCGAACCCTAAAACTCCGGAGTCTCAATCGTGGTAGTTCGTGTCGCAATCAACGGCTTTGGCCGCATCGGTCGTTTGACTTTTCGCAACCTGATGTCCCGCCCTAGTGAATTCGAAGTCGTGGCCATCAACGACCTCACCGCTAACCAGATGTTGGCCACTTTGCTGAAGTATGACAGCAGCCATGGTCGCTACAATGGCACTGTTAAAGCGACTGATACTCACTTGATCGTTGACGGTAAAGAAATTCTCGCTATCGCCGAGCGCGACCCAACCAAGCTGCCGTGGGGTGCCAACAAAGTCGATATCGTCATCGAAAGCACCGGTATTTTCACTGGTCGCGCCGCTAACGGCAAACCTGGCTATGACACTCACATCGCCGCCGGTGCAAAGAAAGTTGTTCTCAGCGCTCCAGCTAAAGATGGCGCGGATCTAACTTGCGTTATCGGTGTCAACGACAACAAGCTGACCAAAGACATGAATTGCATCTCGAACGCCAGCTGCACGACCAACTGCTTGGCTCCAGTGGCTAAAGTGCTGCAAGAAACTTTTGGCATCGAATCCGGTTTGATGACGACCGTTCACGCTTACACCAACGATCAACAAGTTCAAGACTTGCCACATGCCGACCCATACCGAGCTCGTGGTGCCGCTCAGAACATCATTCCAACTTCGACCGGCGCTGCATCAGCGGTTGGTTTGGTGATTCCAGAACTGAAAGGAAAACTGACCGGTATTGCCATGCGAGTTCCAGTAGCAACTGGATCGGTTGTCGACTTGACTGTGAACCTCGGCAAAGAAGTCACTAAGGAAGACATCAACGCCGCCATGAAAAAGGCTGCGGAAGGTGCTCTCAAAGGAATTCTCTGTTACACCGAAGATCCAATCGTCAGCTCCGACATTATCGACGACCCGCACAGCTCGATTTTTGCAGCCGATTTTACTCAGGTGCTTGGCAACAAAGGTAAGCTTGCCAAGGTTGTCAGCTGGTATGACAACGAATGGGGTTATAGCTGCCGAACCGCCGATCTTTGCGCTCTGATCGCCAAGATGCTCTAAGCTGTTACTAAGTTGTTCAGGCCAAGAATTAAACAAGACCCAGCCAGTTCGGCTGGGTCTTCAGCATTGACGTAACTTAGTCTTCTAAGTCGTAGGATGGGACCGTTTGTCCCGTCCGTGCGTTTTTTGATTTGTTCTGTGTAAATTCTGAGTGCCTGTGGGCACTGAATGCGGAACGCTCGGGACAAATGGTCCCAAGCTACGTCCTCGATGCCATCATCCCCGGGACCGCTATGCCATCGGTGGGTCGCGCATTTCTGTTCTTTGCGAGTGAAGGAACGAAATCCTGCCCCATAGCCTCAATCCTGCCCTAAAGTTTGACATTCCGCCAATGCAGTCGCTAGATTTCTGTCGGATTGAATTATGGCAGATGTCCGGCGATAATCTTAAGGTTGTTACGCAGTTAACTTTTGCAGTCGAGTCATCGTGCCATCCGTCGTTGATATGCCTAAACCGTTGCCGTATCACGACGCAGTTCGCGATCTACTAAAAAAAAATGATGCGAATGTTTGGAACTGGTTTGGCCAACAGCAAAATTCTGCGGCTGCACAAGAAGCGGTCAAGTTCGAACTGCTCAAGTCCACTTACCGTTTATCACCGCAGTCGCATCCGGCTTACTACGCAGCCGCCGCGGATGGCGCTGAAAAACTTGGCATCAGCGCACCGATTACACTCTACCAAGCTCAAGCGGACACGCTGCTGAACGCGTACATCGCGCTCGGAGGCGATGAAATTCATATTGTCCTCTCCGGAGATATTGACGGCAGCCTTAGCGATATTGAATTGCGTGCACTGTTGGGGCACGAACTTGGTCACCACTTGTTGCGCACGCTCGATGATGGCGAACACCTTCGAGCGTGGGAGGTTCTCAGAGCGACTTGCTTGGAAACGGCGGTACATCCAGCCTTCATGCACACGTTCCGTAAACTCTCGCTCTACACAGAAATTTACTGCGACCAAGTTGCTTTGAACGTTGTCAAAAATCTCGACGCAGTCGTTTCAACGCTCGTCAAAATGGTCACCGGCATCAAAAAAGTTGCGCCCGATGAGTTCTTGAAACAAGCAGATGAGATTCTTGTTCGCTCGAAAAGCAAAGTCGTCAGCGAAGGCATAACGCACCCTGAAGCCTACATTCGCGCGGCCGCGGCTCAGTTGTTCCACAAGCAGAGTCCACAGTACTCGACAAAGTTGACTGGCTGGATCGAAGGACCTTGGAACACCGCCAACCTTGATCTCCTTCAGCAACGTGATCTCTCGCAAGCGACCCGCGAATTGATCCGTCAAGTTCTGCAGCCTAGTTCCATACGATCCGATCTACTTTTGTCTCACGCCCGATTGTACTTTGATGATTTCACCCGCGAGGAATGCGGCACGTCCACCAGTGAAAACCTGTTGAAAAAATTGATCAGCGATAAATTGTCGACAGAATCCTTGGTCAATTACTTTTGCTATGTTCTGCTGGATTTCGCAACTGCCGATCGAGATCTGGACGAGGTGCCGCTGGCGAGCGTGTTGGGCGTTGCCGAAAAATGGAATATCAAAGACGCCTTGATTCCGATGGTCCGCAAGGAGATGAAGCTTCGCAAGAATCAAGTCGAACTTTGCGACCGTACCAAAGCAGATGTTTTGGCATCGGCCGGCCCGTAGGATGGGACCATTTGTCCCGTCCGTCCATTGCCCTTTCCGTCGATTGCCTTTGTTTGACACTAATCGAATTTTAGTTCCACCAAAACACAAAGCGCTCGGGACAAATGGTCTCAAGCTACGAATACGCCAATGACCACTCCCGTTGAATTCAAAGACTTCTTAGTTACGTGGAACGCACATTCCGAGATCGGCACCGAAGATGTTCTGGTCAGTTTTTTACCGCTCGTAAAAGAAACACTCGTCGCTCATCAGCGAAACCTGGTAGCTCCTCTGATGGGCACCAGCGACTTGCATGTAGACAACCAGCGACTGTGGTTTGAAGAACATCGCTGCGAGCGTGCTCGTACCGCCACTGGGCGATTGGCACAAGTCGAAGCCAAACGACGGGCTAGCTGGGACATCGTCAGCGAAAAGCACCGTGATCTCGATGTCGACACGGGCGTGCAAACTGTAACTCAAATGCGTGTTGCCGAAGCGGGAGATCCGGCTGAATTCGCTGGCAATTCGACTGGCGTTGCTTATTTTCGCGGCTACGTGACTTGGGAACACACGCTCGGGCACCACGATCCGCTGACGGATATCTTTAGTCTGGGGATGATCCTCGCTTCCTTAGCGCTGCAACTCGATTTTCATGAGCCGAACGATCTGCAGCAGTTTGTGGCTCACCGCGACAATCTATTCAAGCTCAATCGAAAACTGCATCCGGTACTGGCACAGACTATTTGCCAAATGACGGAGCTCTATCGCGACGCGCGTTCGCAAGATCTGAACGCCGTCTTGCACGTCTTAGAAAATTATCGCGATCAGGTTGTCTCGATCGATGTGCAACTGGCTTTAGATAAACTCCAGGCGGTTGGCCAGTCATTGTCGCCCACGGAACGTGTACTGCCTCGCTTGCGCGATCGACTTTTCGACCTCTCGCGCCGCAATCCACTGCTGAGTTTTCGCAGTACGGCTCAGGCGCTGAATCTCACTCAAGCCTCGATACCGCTCTCGATCAATATCCAGAACATTCGTGCCGACCAGTTGTTCATCTGGGACCAAAAAACGGAAAAACCGTTGAGCAAAGGGCAAGCCATTCGATTGA
>JANNNN010001271.1:0-6427 GCA_031398555.1 Planctomycetia bacterium
CAAAGTACTGGCCTTACCTGCTCTAACCCTGGGTGAACGTCAGGTGCGCGATTGGTTCTCGCTGCGGCTGATCACTGCGGAAGAGACACGCGGCTTGGTTCGGCGCAGCGATGACGATGCCGGGGGGTTATCTCCGTCAAAATTGACATCGGCGGGAGTGCTGTAGTTGGTGTAGATGCCCAGCGATTGACTTAGTGTTGCCGCTTCTCCACCCGGCGGGCCACCTACTACGACGACCACGATTCCGGGCGGGTTTACTTTGGTGTCATTCGCCGATAGGAATACCCAGTCGTCTCGCTGTGGATTGATGGTACCGAAATTAGTGATCGTATCTGCTTCGCTGTCGTCGAACACCGTGCTATCATTCAAGCGGTAAGAACCGTTCAAACCACCCAGTACTGATCCATTCAAATGCGCAATGCGATTCAGGACCGGCGCATCAACCTGCCACTCTTCTAGCAATGAGTAGAGTGCATCGACATTGGTATCATAAGACGTGGTGCCGGCAATCAAAATGTCGCCTTGATTTGTATTGGCGCCGGTTAAGGTGTCCCCACCCTTTCCACCTATCAATAGATTGCGGGATGTCGTTGCGGTTAGGGCGTCAACACCATCACCGCCTACCAATATTCCCGTCCCTACCAGCAGGTCGTCGTTGCCTTCACCGAATAGAATTCCGGCTTCTGTGCCTGAGTAAAGTTGGTCGTTGCCAGTGGAACCGTAGATTAAGTCGACACCACCTCTACCAAAAATAATGTCGTTGCCGCTGCGTCCGAAAATTCGATCTGGGCCATTACCGCCACGTATCGTGTCGTGCCCCAAGCCGCCATCGATGTAGCTTGGAATGGTCGTAGCGTTGATGCGCATGTCGTCATTGCCTTGTAATCCGAACATGACAATCCGACCGGGAGCAGCCAATAAGGCGCCTTGAACACCATTGATGATCGCTCGCAGTCCCATACCCACGGGGTTGATTGCGATGTCATCGTTCAGCGCCGAACCGCGGACATACATTAGCAATTGTCCGGGATTCTCTGGATCGGGCAGCACTTGCGAACTGAGATTTGCAGGTGCGAATACATCGATGCGGTAATCTTCGACTTCGCCATCCGCCGCAATCCCTTTGGGGCCCAGTCCGCCAGCAGTCGAGAAACGGAATCTAACACCACGGTTGCCGCTGCCTGCGGTCGTGGGGATGGCGGCGGTAAAGGTATTCACCCCAGCCACCAACTGCAAACCTCCGACCGGTGTAATGCGCTCGCTTTCAGAAAAGTTGCCGTTACCACCGAAATCGATGAATGCATCTAGTTTGCCAGCCTGAGATGCGTCAACGCTGAAAACTGCGTTAAGACCTGGGATGAGCAATGCCGGAAATATTACTCCATCATCAAACGTATCCGCTGTAGCCCCAGCACTAGGTTGGCCATTGGATTCAATACTGATCGCAGCGCCCAGTCGCGGACCGCCGGGGAATATTCCATGACGCGGTCCGTTACCTACCAATAGCGTACCAAAGCTAGCTGGGAGATCGCCGAAATCAAACACTTCGATCACGTCAATGACATTGATTACGAACGACTCAAGTGTTGACACTCCTCCAGCATCGGTAACGCGAACCTTCAACACATGCAGGGTATTCGTTTCGTAGTCGATCAAGGAACTGTTGGCCACCACAATCGTGTTGCCACTGACCGCGAATCTTCCGCCAGCATTATCGACTAAAGTATATGAGAACGAGCTGCCTACATCGGGATCGATGGCGGACAAGGTAGTGACCAAAGTTCCACTGGCCGCAATTTCGCTGACGCTGTTGCCGACAAAGGTGAGGTCGCTGGGTGCTTCGTTAACGTTCGTGACGGAGATTGCAAAGTCCTTGGTGAAGGAACTGCCGTCAGAACTCGTTGCAGTAACCGTCACACTGTGCGAGGTTGCCGTTTCATAGTCGATCTTGGTACCGTCGGCGACTACGAGTTGATCACCAATAATCGCAAAGATCCCATTCGCATCATCTAACAGAGAATAAGTAGTCGGATCCCCAGCTACAGGACCGATGGGTGTTAGCGTTCCAACGGCTTGACCTATGGAAAGTTCAAACGCATAAATCATTCCACGATTTGCGCCGTCCGTATCATCGCCTCTCGAGCTCAGGATGATCCGACTTCCGCTGACGGCAACTTGGGCCGCGAACTCATCGGAGCTGGCGGGTGAGGGATTAACGATGGTTGCAATCAATATCCCCGTGCTTGCTTGGAAAACATAGACGCGACCGTTATTGAAGCCTCCGATATCTGAGAAGCTATTTGCTACGATGAAGTCGCCAAAAATGCCCAGTGCGCTGCCGAATTGATCGGTTGCACCTGGGGCTGGGTTCGACAATGTTCGTAGAAAGTTTCCGCTCACGCGATCGAACAAGTGAACGGTACCGACATTTGTCAGAGCGCCCACGCTGGCGCTATCTTTGACCGCGACGAGGTTTCCGGAAATGGCTACGGTCGATCCGAAGTTCTTCAGTGAGAACAAATTTGGGTTGGTTAGCGTGTGGCTCAAGGTTGCCGTCAATGTCACTGGATTGAACTCAAAAATATACGCGACACCCGCATCTACTCCGCCAGCGTCGTCGAATCGCGAGCCTGCCACTAACGTGTTGCCGCTAATCGCAATGGACTGACCAAAGGCTTCCAGTGCACCCGGAGTTGGATTCACAATGGTGGTTAATAGTTGACCTGTCGTAGCGTTGAATAGAAAAACATTTCCAGTTGATTCGTTTATTGAGGATATGGCGACGATGTTCCCAGAGGTCGCAATGCTGCTCCCAAATAGGCCATTGGCCGTAGGCGTTGGACTGTTCAGTGTGAGTAAGAGGCTCCCGTTGGCTAAGTTATAAACATAAACGGCCCCTGCTCCGTCAATATTTCCCACCTTGGTTTGATTGGCCCCGATAAAGGCGCGACTGCCGGAAACCGCTAGCGAACCACCAAAGCCTCCATCGGGATCACTGGCGGTTGGATTAACAACAGGCGCTTGAAAGGTCCTGACCAAATCACCGCTCGGGGCATGAATCAACTGGACTCGTTTATCGACTGTAGGGAAAACCCCGAACTGCTCTGAGGCAAGGATGTAATCGCCGGCAGCGACGAGCTCCGATCCCAAAAGGGTTCCGTCGGTTGACTGGTTGTGTACTAGTCGAACTTTTGATTCCGTGATTGTATTACTACTCAGGAGGATATCGCTAATTGGATCGTTGGCATCGATGACATTGATGTTGAGTGACTTGGTTAGCGACAAACCTGAAGCGTCCGTTACTTGAACCGTCACTGAATGCGAAGTGGCAGTCTCGAAGTCAATTGCAGCACCATTGGCGACGACCAGTTGATCACCGACTAATGTAAATCGTCCACCAGCATTGTCGAGCAATGCGAAATTCTGGGGATCGGGCGAATCAGGGTCGTTCGATGCCAAATTGCCAACGATGGTGCTATTGGCGGCGTTCTCGACAACACTGGGCGGGGTAAGGGCGATATCGGTCGGCGGCTCATTGACGTTAGTTAACAGAACTTGGAGAACTTCATTAAATGTATTACCAGCCGAATCCGTGACTCGGACCGTGATTGTGTGACTGGTTGTGGTATCGAAGTCGAGTAAGTTTCCGTTGCCGACGCGTAATTCATTGGCAACCACTGAGAAGCGCCCGCCCGCCGAGTTCAAGAGGCTGAACGTGAAAGTCTCGTCTGGCGTTGGATCCGTGGCTGAAAAAGTTCCGATCAACGTCGAATTAGTCGAGTTCTCAGGAATCGTATTGTTGGTCAGTGCGATATCAGTCGGCGGCTGATTGGCCGGGCCACTAAGCGAAAAGACATACACGCCGGGATGATCACCAACTCCATCGGCCGCAACGGAAACGAGCACACGCTGGTCGTGAATCTGTATCGGCCAATGAACGATCGGAAGGAATGGATCGTAGCTGATCGCCGGATTCATACTGGCGGGAATACCGATCTCATTTATCAAGTTGCCAGTGGCAATGTTGTAGAGGCGAGATAGATAACTAGGCGCGCTTACACTGGCGAGCAGAATTCCGTCCGATTCGATACTAGAAACTAGAATCTGGCTCGATAACGAGCCGTCATCGGCATCGTAGATTCTGGTTTCTGGCTCAAACACGCCGTTCACAAATTGCGAACTGCCCACTGCGAGCACGTCGCCGTGGAGCGATAGGAACCCGCCAAAGCCTCTATTGGGACTCGATGGCGCAATCGTTTGCAGTGGAGGTCCGCCGGCAACGACATCGTAAACATGCGCTTGACCGGTGCTGAAATCGGGCGGTGCGAGATTGAGGCTCCCGTTAATGACGACTCGACCTTGAGAGAGCGATACCTCACTTCCAAAACCGATTGAACTGCCGCCAATGAAGAAACTGTCAGGGGAATCGATGCGGCGTATCAAGTTGCCGGTGGTGCGATTGAAAACATAGACGTGACCATCATCGTAGTCGTTGGTGTCAAGTTCTTCCGATGGTGGGATACCTGGCGCACCGATGACGATGTAGTTACCTTCGATGTCCAGCGAAATGCCAAAGCCATCTAAATTCTCACGGTGCTCAAAATCAATAACGGCGTCGGGGTCGGGCTGAAAGGTATGTATTAAATCGCCCGTATTCGCGTCGAACAGATAGGCGCGACCCGATAGGTCAGGAAATGGAAATGTTTGGTCAAATTCCCGCTCATCGACGCCGCTGGCACCGACAAGAATGAAGTTTTGGTCGATCGCGATGGAGGTTCCGAAGGAAAAACCGAGAGCGGGTTCGGGGTTGGCGATTGTGCGTAGCCGATTCCCGGTGATAGCATCGTGAATTTGGACTTCGCCGCGATAGCTACCCAGCGGTTCGCCGTATGCCGGTTCAGCCGGATTCCCAATGACCTGAAATTGATCGCTGGCGTCTGAGGCCAACCCAAATAGGCTATCGGGCACTCCTGGTCGTGCCCTGAGGGTGTAGAGCAAATCCGCCGCCAGCATTTGACGACCTTCCAGATTTTCGATTGTCAGATTCCTCGCCAGCCGACGTCCACGACTTGAATTCGGATGACAGCCTGATCTTTGTCGACAATGTGCCGGCATCTGATGAATCCTCTGATGCATCCATGGCCTACTGCTATGTGAAGAGAAAATCGCTTTATTGCGCATGGTGAGAATTCCCTATACTGCCAAAAAACAATCCACAGAAATTGATCCCATGTAGCTAATCGATTGCGACCGGCAGCAGCGGCCAAGTTTCTAATCAATTCGAAAAGAGTTGGCAGATTCAAGCTTGACTTCGTTCAAATTGCCTTTCGTGCTACCCAGAAGAAGTGCAAAACAGGGGCGGCCAGGGCTCAGCGTCGTAAAAAGAGCTCGTTTGCATTTCAGCGCAGAACTGAAGCTTGCAAGGAATTGCTTACTGGCGCCCAGAGTTTACTTGTTGACCAAGCTCATTCCAAGTTATTCTGGAACGAGCTTTGGTCTTGGATTCGCAGAGGTGGCTCTATCTTCGGTTTGAGTTTTGAACATAGTCAAGGAGTGCTCTCGTTTCATCTTCGTCAAGATACTCAACATCCATTCTGGCGAGTTGGCTGAGGTCTTGAATCTCAACGTAAGTAATGGTTTGAGGTGGCGTTGGTTGAGGCAACGTTTTATTGTACTTGGTCGCTAGCCACTCGCAGTACGTGATAAAACCCGGGCTGGGGTAGCCCGCATTTTCGAGTTGCTTTTTCAGTTTTTTAGAGATCAGCAACGCATTTCGGAAAGCGTTCCGTCCGCATCCGTTTCCTTCCGGTGCAATTCTCGGAAGAATGTGAGAGACCACTGCATAGCTGTCGGAATTTGAATTGTTATTCAACGTATTGCCGGCGGTATCGATGGGGATTTCACCCGCGAGTTCAGGGTGCAACGCTAGGAACTCGTTGACCAGAGCGGCTCGCAGATCCGATTTCAATGTTGCATTGTTGCGAGATTTATTGGAGTCCTTGATTTTGTCGATTTGCGATTGTTTAAACTCGCCACCCATCGGGCGAAGCAATCCACTGAAGGCCACCCAAGGGAAGCCCGATACTTGACCAACGAAAAAGGGGTTGTCGACAACTTTGCAGTAGGGGCCGTTGAAATTTTGGAAGCATCGGGGATCAAGGGCGCTCAGGGGTATAGCATCGAAAATTGTGTCGTACCCAGCCTGCGAAGGGTAGTAATAAAACGTGTTTGCCCCGTCATTGGGATCGTTCCATTTGAGGTAGGCCATGTGTTGACTGGATGACACCCAGCCACCCTCTGCTGAACCGTTTTGCTTTTGATGATCAAAGAAAACGTAGTAGTCTTTCAGCTTCTGCTGCAACTGAGTTCGCGTGGCTACCCATACCGTTTGTCCTTGAAGAACTGTGGTTGGAAAGTACGGATCAAG
>JANNNN010000015.1:0-1844 GCA_031398555.1 Planctomycetia bacterium
GGTTTCGTGAGAAATCGGACGCATTAGTAAGATCACGATTGTGCCCCGGTTTCTCACGAAACCAGCTATCGAAATGAGATCACGATTGTGCCCGGTTTCTTACGAAACCAACTTCGGAACAAACTTTACATCAAGATAAACTGAGATCAAATCAAGCTATGCGTAAGACCTGGGTGATTGCTTGGCGTGAATTCAACGCAACAGTGCGAACGAAAGCGTTCGTAGTTGGCATCGTTTTGATGCCGATCTTAATGTGCGGCAGCGTTGTAGTTTCGATTGTTACCGAGAAGCTGGAAGATCGCAGTTCACAAAAGATTGTGATCGTCGACCGCACGCCGGGCGGCAGAATCGCGCCGATCCTGCAGACGGCTGTGGAAAAACGCAATGCGGAGGACTCTGTAAATAAGAAGACCGGCGAGCGCTCCTCGCCTGAATTCGCATTAGAGATTGTTCCACCAAGCGACTCTGATCTGTCGGCGATGGAGGCTCAGCGCGTCGAACTTTCCAAACGGGTCAAAGATCACGAGATCATCGGCTTTCTGGAAATCGGTCCAGAAGCGAACAACCAGCGGACCACGCTGACCGCGATTTTGGGTGCGATAGGCAAACCTAAGCCAGGCGCAAAAGAAGAGAATGTCGATGACGGCGACGATCGGGCTCTTTGTCGATTTCAAACTGTTCCTACGAATTCCGGGGCTGTGGATTTTTATCGTTGGTCGTTGATTCAAGTCACCTTGATCACAAGATTCGGGCTGACGAACGTTGATGAGAAAACGCAGAAAGCGATCTTTGATCAAAAGCCACCGGTGGTGATGCTGGGACTAACGACTCGCGACGAAGCTGGCAATGCAGTCGATGATAAAGGGAATCTTAAAACTGCCGCGCGGCTGGCGGTTGGCTTCGGGATGATGATGCTCATGTTTATGATGGTCATGGTCGGTTCGACGCCATTACTCCAGAGTGTGCTGGAGGAAAAGATGCAGAAAATCTCAGAAGTTCTGCTTGGTTCGGTTCAGCCCTTTCAACTGATGATGGGCAAGCTGACCGGTATGATTGGCGTGGCTCTGTTGTTGTCGGTCGTCTACATAGGAGGCACTTTGTTTGCAGTGAACTACTATGGCTTTGGCGAGTACATCCCGCCTTCGCTGTTGTTGTGGTTCATGTTCTACTTGGTGTTGGCCGTGATCATGTACGGTTCGCTGTTCAGTGCCATTGGGGCGGCGTGCAGTGACATGAAGGAGCCACAAGCGTTGATGTTGCCGGTGATGATGCCTATTATTTTGCCGATGATGCTGGTGGGATTGATTATTAAAAACCCGGATGGGTTTGTCGCTCGTGCTGTTTCGCTGTTCCCGCCAACGACGCCGATGATGATGCTCTTGCGGCAAGCGATGGATGCGAATGTGCGACCGTGGGAGCAGATTGTCTCCACGATTGGTGTGATTGGATTTACGGTGTTATGTGTTTGGGTCGGTGGCAGGATTTTTCGAATTGGGATTTTGATGCAAGGTAAGGCGCCGTCGTTCAGGCAGTTGGTGCAATGGGTGGCGCACGGGTAGCTTCGTTCAAGTGAAATTGTACTCCTAAACCACTAACCCGAGTGCGGTAGCGAGGGGAACCCGCCTGGAAACCTAATGTAAAAGGTTGCTGCGTCTTCACTGCAGCCTGATTCTGACGAAGTCAACTGCGGAGTGGTGTGAAGAGCCAAAGTGCAGCCGTTGAATGGCGATGAAGTTGCGTCAACGAGCGTTCCGTTCGCTGACGCTTTTTGATGTTGCGCTATTTGAATTAGGGGCAAGGCACTGGTTCGTTTGCATAGCCCAGCCCAACGGGCTGGATTCGAA
>JANNNN010000023.1:0-33664 GCA_031398555.1 Planctomycetia bacterium
GCCAGCTACCAAACGGAATCCTCGAATTGTTCACGGGCTGAGCAAAGAAACGCTTCACAACGTTGCCTTGCGGGGCTGGCGAAGCGTTGCGTGCGACAGTCGGGGGGCACGTAAGCCCGAAAAGGCCGCAAAGAACGTGCCCATCGCGGCGGTCCCAGGCTACGAAATCTTGAAAATCCGCTGTCCGATTGCTATTTGACCTAGCGAATCGGCTGGTTTTTCGCAAAGATATGCGATTCGTAGCTTCGGACCATTGTCCTAAGCATCCTACGAGCCTATTCAAACAGTTATGCTCGTAGATTTGTTGAACCTGGAGTGAGTGCGATGAGCCAAAAATTGATGGAACTGGTTGAAAAAAGTTCCCTAAAAGCCGAGCCACCAAAATTTGACATTGGTGACACAGTCGATGTTCACACAAAGATTCTTGAAGGCACAAAAGAGCGCATTCAGATTTTTTCCGGCGTCGTAATCGCTCGCAGCGGTAGTGGTACACGCTCCATGTTCGTCGTCCGCCGCATCGTGGCTGGCGAAGGTGTTGAGCGCAAGTTCCCGCTTCACTCGCCCAAGATTGATAAGGTCGAAGTAAAGCGCCGCAGCGTTGTACGCCGCGCCAAACTGTACTTCCTACGCGATCGCAGCGGCAAGGCAACGCGACTCACCGAACGCCGCGTCTAAATAGCCTAGGCTTACAACTGGGGTTAACTTACCCTTCCAGTGCATCCAGCCTGAGAAGTAAACGAAAATGTTCGAATGGTGCAGACAATGGATCGGTCGTTGGATACCAACCAGCGACCGTCTTGCGTTGGGGCCCGCAGGCGAAAAAGCGGCCGCGAACTATTTGAAGGAACGTGGCTATCGCATTCTGGCGCGCGGTCACCGTCAGCGGCTTGGCGAGATCGACTTGATTGCTCTCGATGGTAAATGGATGGTTTTCGTTGAAGTAAAAACCTGGGCTTCGAACCAGGGCGGTGACCCTTCCCAGGCAGTCGATGCTCGCAAGCAGGAAAAACTGACTCGAGCGGCTTTAATCTACCTCAAGCGTCACGGCTTGCTTGAACAACCGGCACGCTTTGATGTCGTATCCATCGTTTGGCCCAGTTCGGGCAATGATGTAAAATCGGTACCAACTGTCCGACACTTTAAGAACGCATTCGATGCGATCGGTAGCGGGCAAATGTACCGATAGTCCGCATGCACTAACGAGCAAGCTGTGATACCGACCCACTTAGCCGAGAGCCTTGCACCGGAGAATATCTCCAAACCGCCCGCAGTGGTATTACTCAGCGGTGGGCTGGATTCGGCCACAGTTTTGGCGATTGCTCAGCGCGATGGTTACGCCGTCCACGCGATCAGTTTCCGTTACGGGCAACGACACAAAGTCGAACTGCAGCGGGCCACCGAATTGGCTTCCAAAGCCAAGGTTGCGGGGCATGTTATGATGGACATCGATCTCACCAAATTCGGCGGCTCAGCTTTGACGAGCGATATAGCTGTGCCAAAGCACGATTCGGCCGACCAAATTGGAACAGAGATTCCGGTGACTTACGTGCCCGCTCGCAACACAGTATTTCTTTCACTCGCGCTGGCCTATGCGGAGAGTGTTGGCGCATCGGACATCTTTGTGGGTGTCAATGCCCTCGATTACAGCGGCTACCCGGACTGCCGCCCTGAGTACATTTCGGCGTTTGAACAACTTGCAAATCTCGCTACCAAAGCGGCGATAGAGGGTTCGCAACGGATCAAGATTCATACGCCGCTCATTGAATTGACCAAAGCCCAAATCATCGAACTGGGAATGCGGTTGGGCGTTGATTACGCGCGTACATCCAGTTGCTACGATCCGACGCCAGATGGGAAACCTTGCCAGCGCTGCGATTCGTGCTTGCTCCGCATGCGCGGCTTCGAGCAAAATGGGCTGACCGATCCGGCGATCTAAACTGGGCATTGTGTTAGGTAGCTGGTTTCGTCAGAAACCGGAGGCGAAGGAGAGGACTCTGACAACCAGCGGTTTCTGACGAAACCAGCTACGTTTACTCATCCAAAGTGCCTCACAGCGTTGCCCATTGGGGTAAAACTGATCATCCCTGCACTGACCCAGGGTAGCTCGCTGCGCTTTGCAACCCTGGGCTATGATGCGTAACTCCTTCGGAGTAAAAAAGTGTGCAGGTGCGGTCCCACGGATGATTACTGAAAACCTTTAGGATTAGATCCTTACGAGCCTGGCAGCCAAAGTTTGCTCTTCGATTCCTGGGGATCTGCTTGTCCCGGAAGAACCAAGCCGCTGGCGGATTCTGGAGGTTCGTCGCCGAGCATCCCGCCCATCATGGGGTCAGGACCGCGACCACGACCGGCTCCCCGGGTTTGCTCCATAATGTACTGCATAAAGCTGAGGATATACGGATCGTTGGGGTGCTTCTTCGTTGCATTCAGCATGCACTCTTGAGCTTCTTGAACTCGCCCAGCGGCTTGTAGAAGTCCCATGCGTTGAATGACCGCGCGGCCGACAGGAGCACCCGCTTTCTCAAGCGCTGTTTCCAACTGCTCGCAATACTTGATCTTAACGTCGACTGTGGTTTCGAACGAGATCATGCCGCTGAGAGCTGCAATGCGGATGGGGCTATCTGCCAGTTTCTCGCGGCTCAGGACTTCCTTTGCGCAGTGGTAATAAACTCGATACGCACCAAGTGAAATAGCGCGACCGGTGATGGCTTGCAACTGATTATCTGAAAGCTGCTTGCTATCGATTCGATCCAAATCGACAACGCTTGTCAACTGAATGTTCTCTGACTGAGGATTTACGGTCAGAGTTGGTCGAGGCAAATCCAAGCGACGGTAGACTTCGTCGATCGACTCGCCGGGCACGACAAATGATTGCTCCCCTTCTAAGTGTACGAGCAACCCGCGGATGATTGCCCGCTTGCGTTCGTCCTTCGAAGCGTCGAGCACGGTTTGGTTGTCTAGAATTGGCATTTGGCAATTCAAGAAATCGTCAACCAACTCCTGACCACGTTGCTCATAGGACAGCCCCATTCCAGGCGACGCCACGAGCACTTTAGGACGCCTTAACAGCAACGGATATGGACTGTCCGATGGAATATGATGGCCGTCGATGTCATTGCCGAGTTGAAGATTATCAAGCAGTCGATCCAATTGCTCTTTCTGCTTGGCCATGTTTCGTGCCACCAGCAAGACTCGAGCTGGACGATCGGTTTGCTTGCCAAAGGTTACAACCGTCGCGACGAATTGAGCGATTTCGTTTTCGTTAGCGGCGGGTTCGCCGATAATCTGCCCCTTGCCAACTGAGAATGGTCGATCGTAAATTGCAAAGACTCGCTTCGCAGGTACTTCGTCATTCACAGCGGAGGCATAGAAGTGCCGCATTTGCTCCGCTTCTTGACCGCCGTAGGGTTGAGCAATATCGAGTTTCTCGAGCGATTCATGAACGCGTTCGTCCGAATCGACTTCGCAGTATCGAACGAGCATCGGCGAATTGATCGACTTTTGCCCGGGTTCGATTTCAAAGGCGAGTGCCAAGAAATACGCTCGCTCTTCAGCCGAAATTTGCATGTTTTCGGAGAGCTTCTTGGCAGTCGCAAAGGCTCCCTCTTGATCGAGCTGTGCGTACTGGGCTCGCAGCAAGTGCGACAGCGTGCTTGGTTGATCCGGGAAATCGCGAAGGATCGCTCGCAGTTTGGTTTCCGCTTGCGGATAGCGGAAAGTCCGCGCTAATGATGAAACCTCCGCCAATCTTTCTTTGCCCAAAGACACCAGCGTGTTCTCAACGACGCGTGTCGGGGTTTTGGCCAGTAGGTTTAACGTTGGCTCTTTAAGCGGCGACTCTTCGCTTGATTCGGAGTCGGGCAGCAGGGTATTGAGAATGTCGCACCAGAAGCCCATCATCGACGATTTGTCTTTATCAACCATCGTGCGAATCAGCACTTGAATGGCTGGCAAGGTCATCGATGGGAAGGTCTCGCGAGACTCTGACATACCCTGCAACAGATACCGAGCTGCGTTTTCAAGCGGTTCTTCATCATTGCACGCGACCATCGAACGCATGACTAGGGCCAGTGGATTATCTGGTTTCAGTTTCAGAAACCGAATTGCCGTTTCACGAAATGTTTCAAATTCTTGCATCGCCAGCGACAGTTCACATTTTATCGCCAGCAGCCAGGCTGTATTTGGGGTCTTGGCAAGCAACTGGTTGATTCGATCCAGGGCCGCGAGTTCCTGCCCGCCCTCAGCCAGTCGCATAATCGTTTCCAGCTCTTGTGGCTGTTCGACGCACTTGCAGAACTTAAGCTTCTTGCCGTTGCCACAAGGGCAGGGTGCGTAACTATCGATTGTCATCGGAAACTTCCTAGGTTTAAGGCGTAATGGTCGGCTTTTTGAACCGAACTTTTTCGGCATTATTCAATTGAACTCTAGTGCAAGCCAAGATTATGCTCGCAAAAGTGATCGCCACATGGCTGATGCCGCTAGCGTAGGTCATTCCGTGGCCGACGCTGCCAGCCTCTGGTTTCCCGTGGCTAACATCGGCTATTGCGAGCCTGAAGGCGGAACCGCACAAATCTGGCGAGTCATAAGACTGAAGATTTTATCAAACTGCGCCTCGTAAGGCGAGCGGCTGTTTCTAGCCGGGTTTACGTGGCTGGAGGGGCAGCAACGGGTCGCCCTATGCGGCTGGACGCCACAAAACCTGAGAAAGCGAAGATTTGGGAAGCCGACGGTAACGCGAATCACTTTCGTCGGGCTGGAGAATCTTGTGGTCTGAAAAACGGAGATCGATCAACGTTTGTGCTGGCGAATCGAGCTTCACCACAGGCTGCAGGTAGGAAGAACCTGTACTTCGCAATACGGTCGCTCGCGTTCCATCGTCTAACTGCACCTTGGTACCCACTGGGTAGATGCTGGCAGCGGCGACAAGGGCTTGAACACAGGTTCGGTCAAAGTAACCGAACAGGGCGTACTGTACCAAGTAAGCCAGCGCGTCGGACGGCTCGACGCCCGGTTCGCCCCCTTCCATCGGCTCAATCAATGTCAAATAAGCATCAACAACATTCAGCAAGCGACTGACCGGGTGCAGCCTCACTGATTTTAAGTGACGCGGGTATCCGCTGCCATCACATTGCTCGTGAACTTGGCCGACAATGATTCGCATCTGGTCGGTTATACCAAACGTGTTTCGGAGTACGTCGACGCTTCGCAAAGGGTGTTCTAAAAACTCTTCGTCTAGCGGCGAGTAGGTGCCACCGTAAAGTGAGATATCATGGATGGCTCCGACAACGCCCGCGGTCAGACAATCGGCCTGGGATAATTTAAGTTTATCTGCCGCGACTGTTGCGAGCATCGCCATCCGAACACTCCGGCGTTGCAGCGCCTCATCGCGGGAGTTAATTTCCTGATCATCCAGGCCCATGCAAGCGGCCAACACGACCCCTGCGTCCTTGATCGTTTCCTGCAGATAGCTGGATACAACTTCTTCGATCACTTCGGTACTGGTCGATTCGCCATCGTGCAGTTCATTGACAAATCCTGCCATCGCTTCCGTGATTCGACAATAGTTATATTCTAATTGCTGTTTCGCCCCCTCGTCGTACGGAACAGCCAACTCGCGTCGACCAGTCGAAGTGGCAGCGCGACTATCGTTTAGATAAACTTCGCGAATGCCTGAGTCTGCCAGGCGCTGAAGAAGCGCCGCGGTGACCGGCAGACCCGCCCCAAGCAGCCTGACACCTCGGCTGTCACATAGATTGGCAGTTAATATCTGGCCGACTTTTAAAGATCCATTCAAGTTATTTTGGCCGGCGATTTCTATAGTGTGAATCGAACGCCCCCTTTTTGCTAGCAGCAAATTCGCCCACTTCCCTTGAGGCGTTGAGGATGCGTGCGTTAGACCTTGCAGTCGTGTGAGATGGCCCTTAGGTCGACCCATTGTGTGTCATGTTTACAGCCGTAAGGATCATCGGCAAAGGCACTCTAATAGCATTAGAATTAGAGCCGGTTTCCGCACTTCCTCCGAAACAGTTTTTTCTAGGAGGCCAAAGTGGAAAAGTCGTCCTACCAATAGAATTCGCGTCCCTTCAAAGCCCTCCCCTTTGGCGTCTACATCGCCTCCCTCGCGTCGCTCTCCCTTTGACGTGCGACGAACAGTCGTTGCGTTCCCTCCAAGACTCCTTGCATTATGGTCCCATTCCGGTGTTTTAGTGAAGCGTCAAGATTGAATTTTCGGCTCGGGTAGCACTCCCTGATTACTCGAAAAGAGTGGTGTGGAACGCTCGAGTCAGGACCCTTCAAGTACTCAGGGCGTGCCAACCGAAACAACTGCAATCCTAAAAGCCAATCCTGATGCTCCACAAAGGACTAGTTTCTATGCATCCTCCATGGCACCGAATTTGCTTAATCACCGAATTTGCTTAATCAAAGCTTTTGTAGTTGCAGCTGGTGCCGCTGAGCGGAATTTTGCGATCCCAGTGCTTAGGCGTTTTGAGATTGAGATGAGCCAATGGCAGGCCATATTTATGCACTTGTGGTCGATGACGATCATAGCTCACTTCTCGTGATGTCGCGGACCGTATTTCAGGCTGGTTACACACCGGTTAGCGCCTCCGATGGCCAATCGGGATGGCTTCTTGCCGAAGGCCTGTCGCCAAAAGTAATTATTACCGATCTCGATATGTCACCTTGGGGAGGTTTGCGATTGATTGAAGCAATACGTACGTCAAAGAACCCTGCCGTTCGTGAGACCCCGATCATTGTCTGCAGCGCAACCGATGACTTAATGGCAAAAAAAACTGCCATCGAAGCCGGAGCCACTCGTTTTATAAAAAAACCGATCCGGATTTTAGAACTGTGCGATCTAATTGTTCAGGTGGTGACCGAAAAAACGCAGTCTTGGAAATCTCGCAAGCTGTGTTAGAAACTGGTACTTCAGGCAGTTCTGCCGAGCACGAGTCGAGTGCTGACTTGGCGGTGAGCAGGGTGTTACCGCGATGTGCCTTTATGCTGCCGATGCAAGGTGCGGGTCACCTGGTGCTATGTCTACCAGAACGCAAACAAGTTCCTCTCTTCTTTAAGTATCGATACGAATATGTTTAATAGGGTTCGAAAACTTCGAGGAAAATTGATTCCCCGTTTTGTGCGTCTCGCGATTCCGTATTTGAACTCAGAACAAAGGTGGACTGCCAGAGGCCTGTTCTTACTGTTGATTTGCTTGATGCTGGCTGATACCTCGGTTGCTGTCTTGATGAACTGGCAAACCGGTGAATTTTCTACGGCACTCGCCGAACGAGATTCAGCTCGTTATTGGAAGTCTACCTATTTCACGATTCTACTTATCGTGATCGGTTTTCCGACCTACGGACTTTATTACTATGTTCGTGACCGTTTGACTTTGCACTGGCGGAGTTGGATGACATCCGATTTCTTGGCCAAGTATTTTGGCAATCGAAGGTACTACCAATTAACTTACTCATCATCCATCGATAATCCAGACCAACGAATGTCAGATGATATAAACTCGTTCACCTCGAAATCGATCTATTTCATGTTGATTTTCATTGAAACATGTCTGCAGATAATCGCTTTCAGTGGAGTGCTGTGGTACTTGTCGCAGACGTTGGTTTGGACCCTCCTCATATATGCTTTTGTCGGCACCTTTTTAACGACTTTTGTTTTTGGACGGCCCTTGGTGGCGCTCAATTTCTTTCAGTTAAGGAATGAGGCGGACTTCCGATTCAGCTTAATTCGAGTTCGCGAGAACGCAGAATCTATTGCGTTTTATCGCGGAGAAGACAAAGAGCGAGGCTATGTGCAAGATCGTTTGGTCGATGTCCTTTCCAACACCCGACGCCTCGTTAACTGGCAATTTTTTCTGAATTCATTTCAAGCCCTGTATACGTCTGCGTCGTATGTGTTGCCTGCGATCATTTTGGCACCTTCGGTACTTAATGGTGACATGGAAGTGGGAGCCGTAGTGCAAGCGACAGGTGCTTTCGCAAAGGTCTTCGGCGCATTGAACGTCGTTGTTAGTAAGTTCGATCAACTCAGTTACTTTACGGCTGGGGTCGGTAGGCTCGATCGTTTTTCTAAGGCAATCCAAGACGTCGAGAATACGAACGAAACTTCAGAACGCATCGAATCAAAAGAAGTCGCGGCCTCTGAGCAATCCGGGTTTGAGCAGGTATCACTCGAGACTCCTGACGGCAAACGGAAGCTGGTCGAAGAACTGCAACTTGATATTGACCCAGGAAAACGACTCCTGATCGTTGGGGCTAGTGGCGGTGGCAAAAGTTCCCTACTGCGAGCCTTCGCAGGCCTTTGGACGTTGGGAAAGGGCTCCATTCGTCGACCACCGCTAAACGACGTTTTATTTCTTCCCCAAAGACCCTATATGGTGGTTGGGACACTTCGCGATCAGCTGATGTACCCGCATGGCAATCCACAGTTGAGCGATCAAGATTTAGCCGATGCATTGGTCACTGTCCGCCTGCCAGCGTTGATCGATCGCTTTGGAGGCTTGGACTCGGTCTGCGACTGGAGCAAGACCCTTTCACTTGGCGAGCAGCAGCGGGTTGCCATTGCGCGTGTTTTTCTTTCCGAACAGAAATTCATTGTTCTCGACGAAGCGACCAGCGCCCTGGACGAGGAAAATGAAACCGAGGTCTACGAAAAATTAGCTTCAACTGAAGTCACGCTAATTAGTATAAGTCATCGCCCCAGTGTCGCCAGATTCCATAACGTAGTCCTACAACTTGATGGAGAAGGAGGGTGGTCGTTGATCTCTGCTGAGAAGTACATCGAGAGCTTGAAAGACTAATTCAATCACTCATAGCTCGAGTTCTACTCTGTCCTCCAGTCTTTGCCGATGCAAAAAGGGTTCCAATAAACCACGAAGTGCACTCTGCAGAAGGTTGTTCGACCGCATTAACCGAACTTGACCATGACGGATTTGTCGGTGGTAGCGAGTAGGTTCGGCCCAGAGGGCTTCGTTGGCGGCTAAGTGGGTTTTTCCAGCTTCTCGATCTCGACGTTCGCTGATCTAAAACTGCTCAGCATGTACGTTGAGCCCACAAAGTGAGTCCCATCTTGACACTTAACGGACCGGCGAAACGACTTTCACACCTTTGCGCTTTGAGAGTCGGCGAGCAATTTCTTGAGTTCTGCAGGGTCAACGGGTTTAACCAAATGGTGATTAAAGCCGGCCTCTCGCGATCTTCGTTTGTCGTCATCTTGGCCCCAGCCTGTAATCGCAATCAGTACGATTCCTTCACCCCATTGACTTGCGCGAATGCGACGGCAGGCTTCATAGCCATTGAGCTTGGGCATACCAATATCCAGCATAACTACATCGGGCTGAAATGCCGTCCCCACTTCCACCGCCTCCAATCCATCGTTGGCCGTTCGGACTTCATTTCCCATAATCCTGAGCATCATTGCCAGCGTGGTCGCTGCGTCTTTGTTATCGTCGGCTACCAAGATGCGGCGGCGACTGGAGGCGGAAGAAACCTTGGCTTTGTCCTCAACATTTCTTTTAGGCGAAGACGCTTTTTCGATTGGCAGACGCACTACAAATTCGCTTCCTTGCCCCTGGCCTTCACTGTGGGCTGCGACGTTGCCTGCGTGCATTTCGACTAGTCGCTTGACCAGGGACAGGCCGATTCCTAGGCCGCCTTGGGATTTTTCGAGCGATCGATCGACCTGCGTGAACATGTCAAAGATTTTTGGAACCATATCTTTCGGGATGCCTATCCCGGTATCCTTGACGCTCACGACAACGAAGTCGCCCTGAAGTACGGCGGTTAGCCATATACGTCCTCCATGTTCGCTATACTTGGCGGCGTTATTCAATAAATTGGAGAACACTTGGGCCAGTCGAGTCACATCGGCATCCAGATAAACTTGCTTTGGCGGCACGCTGACAATGAGTTCATGGCCATTAGTCTCGATCAGGGTTTGACTGGTCTCGACTGCACTGTTAAGTACCCATGCAAGTTCAACCCGTTTTTTTCGCAGTTCCAATTTGCCTCGACTGATACGACTTACATCGAGCAAGTCATCCACCAAATGCACCATTTGTCCCAATTGTCGCTCCATCATGGTTCGAACTTCTTCGATGGTCGCCCTGTCATTCGACGCACCCATGATTTGCAGTCCATTACGGATTGGAGCGAGCGGATTGCGAAGCTCATGAGCTAGCGTGGCCAGGAACTCGTCTTTTCGTCGATCAGCGTGGGAAAGTTCGGCGGCCAATCGACGCAGCTCTTCTTCAGCACACTTTCGATCAGTGATGTCGAGGTTTGTTCCGACGACCCATTCAACTTTCCCTTGATCGTTTAATCGAACGGTTTCAACGGCAGCAACGTGACGGCATTTACCATCGTTGCGTCGGCGGATACGAAAGGAACGGCTGCTCTTTCCAAGTTCGCGGACTGTATTTTGTAAGATTGCCTCATTCACCGCGAGATCTTCCGGCAGTACAGCATCGCGCCAGTCGTTGTAGTTGACGAAGCCATCAGAAGTTTGTTCGCAGCCATAAATGCGAAACATTTCCGCATCCCAGCGAATTGAATTGGTAAGAACATTCCATTCCCAAATTCCGACCTGTGTCGCTTCTGTCGCCAAACGCATTCGTTGTTCGCTTGCCAGCAAGGCTGCGGTGGCCCGAGCGCGTTCAGTCACTTCGTGAAAATAGCACGCCACACCATGTTGTCCATCGGGCAAGATTACACGTTGCGTCTCCCATTCATAAGTTTGCTGGATACCAAGGTCTTGACGTTTCTCAGTAAACGGGGGTGAAATGTAGCGTTCTCCAGTTTCCAACGTCTGCAAAAAAACATTCGCAATCTTTCCGCCCACGGCTGGTCCCCACACAATATCAAGGACTTCTCGGAAATTGCGACCGAGCAGGGGCCGGACAGACTGAAAGACCGGCATCGCCTCAGCATTTACTTGTTGGAGTAGGAAACGTGAATCGACCACATACGTCCCCATCGGCGCCTGTTCCATCAACGTTGAAAACAAGGCAGCGTTCTGATGCAAACCTTCCTCGGCCCACTTTCGATCGGTGATATCCGATGTCACTCCAATGTATTGCCGCGCCGCGCCGTTGTCGTCGCGAGAAAAGACGGCGTCGCGAGACTCGAACCATCGCCATTGGCCGGATCTGTGCAGCATTCGAAACTCAATCGATGCCGTCTCGTTGGAACCGAGTCTTCGTATGGAGTCGAGATGCTTTTCGAAACGCGGACGATCGGCGGGATGCATCAACATTCGTCCCGCCTCTATCCCGAACTCCTCAACCTCCGAAGGCCGATAGCCCAAGACGGCAGCAACCTGTCGATTCATGTAAACGGAACGATTGGATTCCAAATCGACAACTGTCAGAACGCCAGGCATTACTTCCGCAATGCGTTCCAGGAAATGCGCCTTGTCCCGTAGCTCGTTCTCGATACGCAGCCTCTCGGTGATGTCTAACACGACTGCGATCAGTCCGACGAATTCACCGGATGCTGAACGGATTGCGGTTAAGTTACTTTGAGCGCTGAGCAGCGAGCCATCTTTGCGGCAGTAGGTCTTCTCGAGTTGATAGTCTGGCTCGGACGCGGCTAAAAGACGGAGCGCATCAATCGTCGCCTTCACGCTTGAGGCGTGCGTGAACCCTAAAACGTCTTTACCCAGCAACTCTGCTTCGGTGTAGCCCAGCATGTCGCACCATCGCTGGTTGACGAGTGTCATTCGCCCAGAAGCATCGGTTTGTACAATGCCCGCAGGCGAGCGTCTCAAGATACCGCTTAAGCGTGCCTCGCTCTCGCGCAATGCGTCCTCCGCCTGTTTCCGCTCAGAGATATCGCGGATGGCAGCGACAGTGCCGATGCAGGTGCCGTCTGGTGCATGAAGCTTTGTAATCGTGGATTCGACGAGTAGTTTGCGACCATCGTGAGTGCGCTGCAGTACTTCTCCCCGCCACTTTCCGTTTTCGCGCATCGCAGTCTGCGATGCCGATTCCTCCGCGGGACTTGACCAGTGGGAGGTATATATTATGGTCAGTTTACGGCCCAGAACGTCGCCTGCAAGAACACGGTACTGTTGCTCCGCGGCGGCATTCATAAACGTTACGCGTTCATCTAGATCAACGGCAATCACCGCATCGCTGACCTGTGCGAGCATCTCGTCACGAAATCGATTTTCTTGCGCATCGAGGCCCTGTAGGGTGAACAGTTGAGGGCCAGCATCCGCTTCCACTACGATCGCATCGACCTCGCCAGCGCGAATAGCTCGAAGGAGTTCTTCCGATTCCTCTAGTCGCGCGCGCAGGTTGGCATTTTCCAAAAGGAGCGATTGGTCCGTAAGCGCTTTCGGTTCCATGATGACTTAGCTATTTGCTCCCCTCGGCGGTAGCCTGCACGGGGAGTTTCGCATGGGAAGTTTGGCTCGGTAAAGTTTGGCTCGGTGCGGATGTTCGCAAATCAAGCCCTCGCACGATGCGCTCGATGTGTGACATGTCGCCTACAAAGCGCCGCGCAGGAAGCGGCAGTTTTTTAATTAAGGTTGGGGCCGCGCTGATCTGATCCCGCGTTGCAATTGATGGCTGCAATGAAATATCAACGACATCGAGGTCGTAGCGCCCCTGCAAATACTCATCGCAGATTTTTCGGACGTTTGCGATCGCTGTCAACGATCGCGGGGCCGTGCTAGTAACGTACAAACAAAGTACATACCGGGCGTTGTCTTGTAGTGCGGCGACCGCGTCGTAAGCAGCTAAGCTGTCCGCGACCTTATTGCTTTCGATCAAAGTCTCACCTCTTCGTTGGTTTCACGTCGAGGCCAACTAATACGCGGAGAACCAGTTATAAGCACACTACTACCATGAAAAACACCGTATCCGCCGAGCATTTCATCAAGTTTCGCGATTCCCGTGGGCGCCCGCTTGGTAGACGCTTTATGGTTAAGTTGAAGTGAGGTTATCGGCAACACCGATAATCCTTTCTCGCGAATGATGAACGGATATTCATTCGTGCCGTGGGCCGAGCCACGATATTTCATCACTCGGAGTCGACGGGTGGAAACTTGTTCATGCATTCGCTGGTCGAGTACGATTACACAATCGGCTACGTACTCTTCTAACCCATATCGACTGAGAGAGTTTTCGCCTCGCTCGCCGGTTATTATGGCGGTCATACCACGATCTTTCAGCCATCTGAAAAGACGTCGCAACTCAGATCGTAGTATGGAATGATTCGGCAGACCTGAGAAAAGCGCCTCGAGCGTGTCGAGCACCACGCGTTTTGCACCGCTCGAATCAATGGCGTAACTAAGAGGAATGAAGAGCCCTTCGAGATCGTATTCACCCGTCTCCTCAATCTCGCTCCGCTCAACGTGAACATGATCGAGTATAAGCCTCTTTTCGGCAACTAGTTGATCGAGATTAAATCCGAGCGAGCGCACATTGTCGGGCAGCTCTTTTGCATCCTCCTCGAACCATTGTGTGCATGCGTCGAAAAATAAGTTCATTTATCCCAATATTATTTATAACAAAACGCAATTCAATTTGACATTCAGAAAACATCGCTAACTTACACCCGAAAGCAGTATTGGTTTGACTCCATTCCTGACCACAATCGCGTCACCGTAATTGCCCCGGGGGCAGCGAGATCAGCCACACTTCGCAAGGAAACGACGCTACGCGATGAATAAACTCAGTCTGTGATTTATGCCTTAACTGCTTTGCTGGTCATTCGCTAGTAAGACGTCGATTTAATCGATTGGTGGCGACAGCAATCCGGTCCACCTAGTCTACTTGCCCAAGAGCAGTGCCCGGCATTGCAAAGCGTATGGCAAGCGATACTGCGCAGCGTCCTTTCTTCGCACTCCGACCCCCTGCAAATACCGAGCCACCTACGCGCTGTAGTGACCAATCAGGAAATTGTCAGGGGATCGTCAATTTTCACGCGCAACCTGACAAGCCGATCGATTGAACTCTTGCAGAGGGAGGGCATGCTCTCAATCCATAGCCGTCGGAAAATACGGCGAGTAGGCATCCGGTGTGTATTGAAATCCTCCAGCGCGTTCTATTAGCGATCACTCGGTCTGTTGCATGCTTGAATAAGGTTCTTGAGAGCAGGATTCTTCGCTTTAGCCAATCGCCTGATAGCCGACCCTTTCCATCACGGATAAACTTGATTGAACTTGGCGCCAGCGTTACGATGGCTTGCTTCAGTTTCGCTCATTTTTGGTGACGTAGCTAACATGTTTGTTGGGAACAATGCGGTGAAGAATTGACCGAACACAAATGGAGTGCGACTGAAAAGACTCTCAGCGAGCGATTTGCTGTCGCCGCAGTAGTGGCGCTTTTAGTTACCAGTGGGGTAGTTGCCTCTATACAGACTCAGCGACTCCGTTCCCATTCGGATAGAGTGGAAAATTCCCATAGGTGGCTGAGTAAACTGGACGAATTGGAGTCAATGGTCAAGTCAGCTGAATCTGAACAGCGCGGCTACCTCATTGACGGTGACGAATCTAATTTTGATCCTTTTGACAATTCTGTCAAAGCAGTTGGCAGTTTACTCGCCGACCTTGGTTTGCTCACGCACGATGACCCTGAAAAAAGCGAAAAACTAACGGAGTTGGCCCGCTTGATCAATGAAAAGATGATGGAACTTCGAGGCGACATGCAGATCCGCCGCACTCAGGGATTGGAAGTCGTGCAGGAGTTGGTTAAAGGGGAGCAGGGCAAGCGCAGGATGGCTGCCGTCCGTCAGACGGTCGACGAATTGCGAAAAATGGAAAACATGCGGATGGCGGATCATGAGTTCACTGCTGCCACCAGTTATTGGACTGCACTGCTCACCGGACTAATCTCAACTGTTTGTGGACTAATCCTGGTCATAACCGTTCTCTACCTCGTTCAACACCATCGCCGAAGAGCCGAACGAGGGGCGCAGGCAATTCGCGAAGAACACGATCGACTGCGTGCCAGCCTCGATCGCAACACACTGCTTGAAATTGAAAATCGACGCATGGACCAGTACATGCGAACGATAATCGAACAAGTTCACGACTATGCCATATTCGGCATGGATGCAAATTGCTGTGCGACAACCTGGAATGAGGGAGTGCGACATGTCTTAGGTTTCGACGAATCTGAATTTATTGGACAAGACATTCGGAAGTTGATATTCACACCCGAGGCCCTCGAACATGGGATTCCAGAAGTCGAGTTCGAGACGGCGGCGAAGGAAGGCAGTGCAAGCGATGACCGGTGGATGATGCGCAAGTCAGGATTGCGATTCTGGGCGTCAGGAATAACTAGTGCCGTAAGAAGTGATGACGGCGAATTGGTTGGATTTAGCAAAGTCATGCGGGACTTGACTGAGCAAAAGCGTGATGAGGATGAATTGGCGGAACTTGCATCTCGGCTGTCAGAAGCCAATCGTCGAAAGAATGAATTTCTTGCAACACTCGCTCACGAACTCCGCAATCCACTTGCACCGATCAAAACTGCGATTGACCTCATGGGTATGTCCACGTTGAGCGACGATAACGAAGAGTTGCGTTTGATTGTAGCTCGGCAAGTTGACCAAGTAACTAATTTAATCGATGACTTGTTAGATGTATCACGAATTGAACGTGGCAAGATTTCGCTACAACGAAAAGTTGTCGACCTGCGCACAGTCGTTGAATCGGCTGTAGAAGCATCGCGGGCTACGATCTCGGAGAAATCTCAGACCTTAGAAATTAACCTGTGTGACGAAGATGTTCGAGTTGATGTGGACCCTACCCGGCTAACACAAGTATTCTCCAACTTGCTTAACAACTCCTCGCGCTACAGCGATAATGACTGCCATATTTCGCTTGCCGTTTCGGTCGATCACAGCGATGGGGAAATGGGTTGCGCCGTCGTGAAAATTACCGACAACGGGATAGGCATTCCGTCGGATCGCTTGGACGAGATTTTCCAGATGTTCTCCCAAATTCATGATTCACTTGGACGAGGAAATGCCGGACTTGGCATCGGCTTGACGTTGGTAAAAACGCTGGTCGAATTGCATGGCGGCAAAGTCACGGCACATAGTGATGGGGTGGGGCACGGCAGTCAGTTCGTTGTGCAACTTCCCCTGTCGGCCAGTGGTGCCGCAAATGCCATTTCGCCACCTCTGGATACCAATTTTGAAACTCTGCTTTTTGCAAAACCTTTTAAGGTCCTCGTGGTCGAAGACATGCGGGCCCTACGCATGATCATGTCCCGCTTACTGGAGCGCCTTGGTAACCAAGTAAAAGTTGCGGAAGATGGACTGCAAGCTCTCGAAGTACTGACAGAGTTTGCACCGGATATAATTTTTTCGGATATCGCGATGCCAGGCATGACGGGTTACGATCTAGCGAGGAAGTTGCGAGCGATGCCAGAGTTCAGCAAAACTTATCTAATTGCCATGTCAGGCTATGGGCAACTTTCGGATCGAAGGGAATCTCGCAAATCGGGTTTTGATGAACACATGGTAAAGCCGGTTGATTTCAACAAGCTACTCGAACTGTTTAAGAGACTTTCGACTCAGTTGGAGTTGCGCGAAACGGGAGAGCGAGGCGCTGAGGTCACTTCGTTGGACTAAGGAAGCTGAAGTTTTGTTTGTCCGCTAGCTTTGGCCGACGGAAATTGTTCTGTCCATCGAGATTCCGAACGTGGCTATACGATCGCGGACTTTGCCGCGTGTGATGCCCAGGATTTCAGCCGTTTTCGACTGGTTGCCACCGGTCTCTGCGAGAACTCTTGCAAATAGTCGACGCTCAACTTGTTCTAACACCTCTTCGTAAAGCTGAGTTGAACCTAACTTCAGTCGTTCCGCAATAAAGCTCTCGAGCGCAAAGCCCTCACCTACATGGCTTTCTGCCGAGCCATTATGAACGGGAGCACTAACAGCTCCGTCCTGCGGTGAGTCGGAAAGCGGTGGACGGCTAGTTGAGTGAACTAAGCCACCGGCAAGTTCGTTCAAAGCGTCATTGTAAACACTCGGGGTGGATAGACCCCCGCTGGGTGCAGCCCGCGGGTTAGTACCATCATAATTTCTTACAAATTCTGGGAGATTCTTTGGACCGATGACCGTCCCTGTCGTATGCAGTAAAGATTGACGGACTACTGACTGGAGTTGCCGCACGTTGCCTGGCCAATCGTAGTTTATAAGCAACTGCAGCGCGTCGGGGGCTATACCTGTCAGTTCCGGACGTTTCATATCCGATTTTGCGCGAAGTAAAAAATACTGAAGAAGTGGCGGCACGTCTTCGCGCCGATCTCGAAGCGGCGGCAAATTAATGGTGATCCCGTTCAAGCGATAGAGCAAGTCTTCGCGGAAGAGGTTCTTACGCACCATCTCTTCAAGTGGACGGTTCGTTGCTGCGATGATTCGCACATCCGTGGTAATGAGTTCGTTCCCGCCCACTCGCTCAAATTTTTGTTCTTGCAGCAAGCGAAGTACTTTGCCTTGAGTGACGGAAGACATATCGCCAACTTCGTCAAGGAAAATAGTTCCGCCGTCGCACTGCTCAAAGCGTCCAATCCGACGCTTTTCTGCACCCGTAAATGAACCCTTATCGTGTCCAAATAATTCGCTCTCCAAGAGTTGATCTGGAATCGCGGCGCAGTTAACGGCCACGAACGGCTTGTCGCGCCGATCGCTGTGGTTCATCAGAGCCCGGGCCACCAGTTCTTTTCCCGAACCGCTTTCCCCGCGAATTAGAACGGTGATATTTTGTGCGGAAACACGACCAATCGACTTAAACACATCGAGCATCGCTTTGGCCTTGCCAACGAATCGCTCACCAACTTCCGGCACATCACCGACGGGCAACGCAACCGGTTGGTCCATCAAGCGCCGAGCCTCAGCGGCACTTGCCGTCAGGTTGTAAAGCTGTTCGATATTAAGCGGTTTCGAGAGATAGTCAAACGCTCCCGCACGCATTGCCTCAATCGCAGTTTCACTGGTAGTATCGCCCGTGATAAAAATGACGGGCAGCTTCGTATCGAGCGCCTTTATTTTGCGGAACAATTCCAAGCCGTTGTATTCGGGCAGAAAGATGTCCAACAGGGCTACGTCAGGCTTTTCCTCACGGACCATATTCAAACCAGACGTACCGTCTACAGCCGTGAGCACTTGAAAATCAGGATTAGTCGACAGGCCTGCCTTGATCAAATGCCTGATACTCCGATCGTCGTCAATGACAAGAATCTTCGTCACGTTAAGACCTTACTATGATAGCCGCAAAAATGCCAAGTTTCCTTGCTGGTTGGCACAACGCGTGCCAAGATGACAGTTTCAACTCCAACTTGTGTCGAAAAAGCTCGTTTTTCCATTGATGCAATTGGAAACAGTTAAAATGAGTCGCACTTGGCTGGACGGTTCCAAGCCACCCGATCATGCTATTCGTGGTAGAAACACTCAATTCGATTGATAATCGATCACGCCGTCAGTTTATTGTACACCAAAGGCGTTATGGCGAAGGCGGGATGCTGTAATTACGGCTGATGGCATAAGGAATGCTTTGGTGGTCCTGACGCAAACCTTAGCTTGGCCTGCGATTGGGCTGAGCGAGTGTGGTGCGGTTTCAATAACATTTTGCCTGGCGGAATGATAAGAGATGAGTACACAGCATCTTATCGACGAAAAAGCAGCCCTGGATGCATTGAACGGCGACCGGCAATTGTTAAGCGAACTCGCAGTAATGTTCGTCGAAGACGTGCCTACCATTCTTCAAGAACTTGAGGCCGCCACAGATCGGCAGGACTTGGCAACCGCGAGCCGAACGATCCACAGTTTAAGAGGCCTTAGTTCGACCTTTTACGCAACTGACATAGTCGCTCTCGCAAGTCGCCTCGAGCACGACGTCAAATGTGAGAATTTAGACTCACTTCGCAACGGCGGAATCGATTCGCTGAAGCGCTCTGTCGATTTCCTCGTGCGAGAACTTCGGGAGTCGGGTTACGTCGAGTAACGTGCAATCAATACTTGACAGTGTCGGCATAGGCAACTCGCCTCTCTCCTATCTGGAAGCATTTCCGCGACTGTTTAGAGCGTCTACGTAAGTGCTACTCGTCCAGACCGTTTGCACTCAAATAGCAGACTTGCTCCGCCTCCCTACGCAGCGATACAGCCCTGCGAGTTTATAGGGAGTGCGAGGCTATGCCGAGCTTTACGAAAACAGCTCGATAGGAGCCTCGCACTCGCTTTTTTTCCTTATTGATTTGTCTAATTTGTTAAATAAAACGGAAGATACCCCGCGACGCCGCAGGGCTTCGAATTCGCGGACCTATACAACCGGTCTGCCTCGCATGGTGTGACCGATTAGGCTCACCACAAAAATGACGAGGAAAATAAAGAACAGAATCTTGGCGATGCCAGCCATGCCCGAAGCCAATCCACCGAACCCCAGTACAGCTGCAATCAAAGCCAACACAAAAAATGTCAACGCCCAGCTTAGCATGATAGTCCCTTTTCTAATTTTGTAACGACTGTTTCTGCAACGAGTTGCACTAAGCAACTTGCTTTCGAAAACCCATTACCGCAAAGGACATGCCAGAGAAATTTAAAACCCGAAAATTCAAACTTCGATATCACCGCTTTCAATTTTCCCTTGATCGCAGTTCACTTCTGTAGCTTGAGCCCGAAGCAAACCTTTGATATCCGATAATAACTTATCAAACTCAACGGGCTTGCAGTGAAACGCGTCGCAGCCAGCAGCGGTGGCTCGCGCTCTGTCGCCTTGCAGCGCGTACGCCGTCAGTGCAATAACAGGCAAGTGCGCATATTGATCGTTGCTTCGAATGGCCGTGGTTGCTTCCCAGCCATCCAGTCCAGGCATGTTCATATCCATGAGAACCAAGTCGATAGAGTTCGCTTTCAAAGCATCCATCACATAGCTTCCATCAGGAACTTCAATGCAAGTGAACCCATTCTTTTGTAAATGGAAACGCGAAAGCTCACGAAGTTCAGCGTTGTCTTCAGCGATAAGTATGGTTGGCATAGATCACTCCTTTGCGCATGGATAAAGTAGAAACACTCCCGTTTGAGCGCCAATTAGTGGGCGGTCTCAAGCAAGTGAGATGCCAACTCACCAACTGGCTCCTTCACAGTCGGTTTAAGGACCGTGAGTTTGTACGCCGTCTGCCTTAAGCTTGTTGTCATGAAATTCGCCCCTGCCTTGTGAAACTTGACAAACAAACGGTCGAAGTTGCGAAACTTACCACAGCAACAAACGATGATCTGGCCGTTGTAGCCGGCACTACGAAAACTCTTGCACAAGAATCGAGCTTGAGTGAATCCCCCTGGTGGAAGAACGCAAATCAAAATCAAGTCAGGATTTTCACGAACCGCGTCAGCCGCCAGGCGATCGGGCAAAACATGGTTGCTTCCGACTTTGATTGTTAGCAATGGACTGATCTGCGCGAATGCATGGAGCAATAGCTCTTCGCTAGGATGATGGGCCGGAATGGCCAATACATTTGGTTTTGATGACATCACGACAGGGTCATTTTCGGTCGCTACTTCTGCCTTATTTGACCAGCAAACGGTAGTGACTACCTTTTCCATTGCGTGCGATACATCATTGGCTTGGACGGCTGTAAGACGCTCGGCGTCGAGATCAACGCGAACCCTCCGCAAGGCAGGAACTAACACGCTATCTATGGCCCCTGCGCTGTCGTCTTTAATGCAAGATTCCAAAAGTTCTGTCGCCCGTTCTTCGTTATTCGAAAGCAACCGCTGATAGAAAAGCAGCGATGGGGCTATGTCGATTTTTTCACCCAGCAGTGTTTCAAAGATCCGAAATCGCGGAGCATAGTGGCCAAGCACCACCAGGCAAACGGTCAGGGGCGTCGACAGAAGTAGCCCCACCGGCCCCCACAACCAGCCCCAAAACACCGCCGCAAAAATTATGGCCACCGAGGACAAACCAGTGCTCGAACCATAAAGCCACGGCTCAAGAATGTTGTTGCACCCGAGTTCTATAACAACGACCAGCGAAACGACTGCGATCGTCACTGAATAGCCCGGAAAAACGGCAGCCGACAATAGAAGGGGAAACGCCGCCGCAATAACTGGCCCGATATAGGGAACAAACCGGAGCAACGTCGCCAATGCACCCCACAGTGCAAAGTTTGGAAAATTGCCGTCCGGCGCAAAGTAACGACCAATGAAATATAGTCCTAAACCAAAAGTAAATCCGTAGCATGTGTTAACGATCGTCTGTGCAAGCAAGTATTTGCTGATTCTACGGGAGACTTCATCGAGCGCATCGGTAGTCATCACGTAATTCCCGCGACTGATGACCTTGATAATTCGGTCACGCATATCGTCGCGATAGATCAGCAGGAACAATACAAAAACCGTAACTAAGCCCGCAGTTCCAAGAGGCCCTAAGATATTGCCAACCGTTCCCGCCCAGGTTCTCACCGGCGACTCCGCATTGACGCTAGATATAAATAGTGGCGATGATGAAGTTTTTCCGTCGTGGCGCTCCGTGCTTGTGTCCTTCTGCCCGTTTGCCAGAAAACGATCCGCAAACCGTTCCATGGGACTCAGCAACTCGCTGGCAACTGGCTTGCCAGAAGCGATCGATGGCGGACCAGCAGTCGGTTCTGCTAGCGTTTTTGAGCCGTCATCGATCGCAGCTGAGACCTCCTTGGTCAATTCACTAAAGCTTTCACCCATTCCAGATCGCAGTCCGGCCAAACCTCGCGCTTTTGACACTAACTCCGATTTGTAGTGAGGAATATCAGAAACCAAACTCGAAATCTCGCGACCTACAAATGTCAACGTGCAGGCTAGTAAAACAAAAACGAAAAGTGCTGTGCCCAGTACTGCAACCACGTTTCCCACGCCTAGTCGCTGAATGCGATTGACCAGGGGGCTTAGCAAAAACGACAGCAGCACAGCGAGCGCTAAAGGAACGAAGACATCCCTCGCTAAATAAAGGGCTGCAACAACAATCATGCCGCCAAGCAGAGTGGCTACTGCGTTAATCGTTTCGAGATCTGACTTTCGAGCCATACTTGTTGCCTTGATTTCAGATCAGGTGCCTCTGGGAATTGTTGGCTCTATGACGCAACTTCCGCGCCTACCTCTGAAATTTGGCCACAGCGATCGATATTCGACCAGGTTGGGCCCGTGGCACACCTGTTGCAAGAGCAGCTTTCTTCAAAGCTTGCAATCGCCGTTGACAGGCCAACACGCACATCTATCACTTGCTGAGCATTTTTCATTTTCCGAGAACGCGAATCGCTCACTCGGTCGCCCCGACCTGTCGTAAGCTTGATCTAGCGTCCTGTGCCAGGTTCGCTCTTTACCACTATCGAGTCGTTAGCAACTAGGAACTTACATGTCATCCGTCGCAGAACTTACCGTTCGTTCAGGCTTGGGTGCTATTCCACACGCAACAGGCGTCGTCTTTCGAGTGTGGGCGCCGTTCGCAGATGCCGTCTCGGTACTCGGAACATTCAATGATTGGAATCCCTCGACCGATCCCTGCCAAAAAGATGAGCACGGCAACTGGTACTTACTGATTTTTACCATGCTAATGACGTTGACAAAGTGATCGCCTTCAAACGCTGGAAAGATGGAGGTCGAGGCGATGACGTGGTCGTGGTCATGAACTTCGCCGAAGGTGCGGTACACGACTATCGCATCGGATTCCCTGCCGCAGGCCAATGGCAATTACGCTTCAACAGCGACAGTCGCATGTACAACGAACTGCTTGATGAAATTCCAGTTTCTAGCATTGTGACCGAGAGCGACGCCTACGATGGCCAATCGCAGTCTGCATTACTCAATGTCGCAGCTTACTCTTGTCAGATCTTTTCACAAGACTGATTTTGTTCATCAACGTTTTGTCTATCAACGCGAAAGCGTAGGAAAACAGGGACTTAGCGGATCTCGCATCGCAACCAAGCGCTCACCCCCACGGCATGAGCCGTGGGAGGACAAGCAAGAATATTAGGCCGAAGCAGCAACTCTCGCAAGCTGGAGCTTGCTAGCCTGGCAATGGCGACAGGCGTTTCTGTAAAGCATAAGTCGCCAGAAGCGCTCGTTGAACTGAAGCCTACCAAAACCTGCAGCTTACCAAACCTGAAGCTTACCAGGGCTTGATTTTCCAGCCGATATAGATGCCGAGAGCGAAGATCATCAACCCGGCCATTTCTGGCCGTTTTTCGCAGTATGTATGAACCGAAGCTCCTACATCTCCAACAAGTTTCTGGAAATCTTCACGCACCTCATTACCATCTTTCATCGGTTGGCCCTTCGACTGAGTTGATGGTGAACCCGAATTCGAATCGGACGATTTAGTTGCCGCGGACATTGTTTTCACAACTTTCTATTTATTTGGCACCAAGGGAAATGATGAACGTTTCAGGCACTACAGCTATGTTTCCAACCTGAATGAACCGGTCGCTAATAAACATCAGCGGTTCGCATACCCTAATCCATAGGGCGAAGAGCTCCCGCTTAAGGCCGGCACGTTTAGCGCCGTTCGCTGACCATCGATAGCCCGACGAGCACACCTGCTAAAACACCGCAACCAAGTGCGATTGCTATGGATTCAAGTGGACGATTCGAAACCGTCTTAATGGTGCTTTCGTAGCCTTTCGACGCTGCTTCGCTGAGTTGTTCGTATCCACGTTGTGCAGCATCACTCAGATGTTCGTAGTTGTCGCGAACCACTTCAGCCGCTTGGCTAGCATACTTTGCGGCATTGTCAGTAACGCGTTGCGTAACGTCTTTCGAAGCACCCGACGCATCGGTCAAAAAAGCTTCAACCCACTCGCGACTTTGGCCTGATTTACGTTGGACTAGGCCAATCAGCTTGTCCAAATTGCCGTCGAGACTCGATAGTTCGTCTCCAGTAATTTGGCCGAACTTTTCCTTGACCGCGCCAACTATCGATTTCCAATTTCCCTGCGCGTGTTCTTTCGTGATCATCTTTTTTGCTCCTAGACTAGCATGGTATCGTTAGTTCGATTGAATTTAACCGAGGCTATTCGTTCCAAAAGCAAGTAGGATGCCAAACGAGTACCAAGTGCGAAATGTCATCATGATTGAGTTGCGTCTGACGGGCGAGCGCTCGCAATGAGTGTCCGGCAAACATGACGTGGAAAAAACAACCAGTGCGCAGGATAGTCTGCAAGCGTTCTCGACCGCACTTAACTTGATGTTTTGCTAGATGCTGCCGAGTCACCTCGCGGGTTCTGAGGGCTGGGACGCCCAATGTCACTCACTTCGTGTTTGTTTTGTAGCGGTGTCGGCGCGAGCCGCCCGGTTTTTCAATCAAATCAAGGCATACACCGGACGGCTCGCGCCGGTTCCGCTACAAAGTGAGTGACATTGGCTGGGACGCCCGCGTTCCGAACAAACGGCGTACGTTTGTGCAAGGTTTAAAGTAATTGGAACGCAATGCTATTGAGTCAGCTGGCTCCACTGGTTCACGGTTAAACGACCATCAGTCTCACGGATTAACTAAATTGTCCGGTGTTCCGGGGATGAGTTCGTTGTCGGATTCGGTCGGTGATTTGACTAGACAGAGCAAAGCACATAAGTCAATGAACTCTTGCTCCGTCATTTGTTCTTCTAGACCGTCAGGCATGAGGCTCTTGTCGCTAACTTTGACTTGTTCGATGTCCTTGGCTTTATCGAATTCAAGCACCTTGCCACCTTGCACTTTGATTCGCAGGAAACGCTCGTCGTCAGCAACGACGAGACCAGCGACTACTTCACCGTCGCCCGTTAGAACTGTGCGAGCCTGAAAGGCATTGCCGATGACTAGGCTCGGATCGAGTATGTTGGAGATAAGCTGATCTAAATTACCGCGGCCGTTGCTGGTAATACTGGGTCCAACTTCCAGTCCAGCACCGTGCAGTTGATGACACTGAGCGCAGACGCGGTTAAACACGAGTTGCCCGCGAGCAACACTTCCTTGGGAATCTTTGCCTTGAGAGTTCTTTCCTCGAAGTAGTGCGAGGCGTTGTACGACTAGTTTTTGTCGTTCCGCGTTATCGCTTTCGCGAACACGCCCCCACACCGATTCAATGGCTGCGATTAATGGTGCACTGCCTGAGCTTTGCCATTTACGAAGCTGATTCGTGTTGACCAGTTCCTTGCTTACAACCCCTGCCTTAACTGCTTCGACCAGTTTGAGCATCGTAGCGACCTGGGCTGACAGCGGTTCGATCACGGTAAACTGCTGTTCGCGAGGAAGCTTTATCCACTGATCAAGGATTACTGTCGCAGCACGATTTCGATCGACGCTCAAAGCCGTCTGAATGAGGATGGGCAGCGAATTAGAGGCAAGGCCCAAGTTGGCTGACAAGTAATTGAACGCGGCTTCTGAATCGACTGCGAACCAAGTTCGCACTAACAATTCAAGGTTCTCGGATTCTCCTTTTTCAATGGCTGCGTTAAGTTTCTGACGGGTCAAAGGATCCGAGCTGTTTACCAACGAAAGTGCGGCCAAGCTGACTCCAAAACGCGGATCAGACTCGGACGCCAGCGATTGTTCCAGAAGATCCTTGAGCGGAGTCAGGGATTCGGCAAGGTCCGATCGTTGGTCGCGTTCAAGGGCGACGACCAAGGATTTTGAAAGAGTTGTGGCGGCTGACTTGGGATTGGATTTCCATAGCAGCTTTACGATCTTGATCGAACCCGCAAGATTGGAACTTGGTTTTGCAGGTGTCTCCTGGGCAATCGAAACTTGCGCAACTGAAACTTGGAACAAGAGCCCCAGTAAACCAAGCCCAAGGAATACTTCAGCGCAGCAGTGTCGCCCTTTGCTCCGCAAAAGTAGCGTTAGCATGGGCAGCAGTTTTGGAAGTTCCAATCTGCGCTGCAGTATGAAGAGGGGCTTGGCATGGAACAGCAAAAAAGGTTTATTGTGATGCATGATTACTTTGCGTCTTGGAGTTTTTCGGCGACGCGCGGAAGCATAGCGGCTAAGCCTGGCGATGTTTCTATATTGTAGCTCTCGACCAGTGAGAGCAAACGCTCAGCGTCGGCAGGCAAACGAGGATGCAAATTTTGCCAAACGATATGTGGGATGATTGGATCATCACCACAATTTGCCAAAACGTCGAGCCAAACTTTGATCGCGTCAAGGTGCTTCAGTTTTTTTGCAGCGATGGCAACTTGCAACTGAACATCACGCGACGGATCATTTACGAGATCACTAACCTGCTTGGCAAGCGGTTCGCTGTCGCTGAGTAACGAGCCAGTGGCGCGGACGCCCCAAGCTCGAACGACGTCATCTTTTTGATGCAGCAACTTGTTCGCGAACTCAGTCGATACGGCCTGCCCGCTCATCAGTGCCCAGATGGCGTGCATTCGCTGCTTGTGATTGGCTGCTGAGTCGAGTGCGATCGATTCCAACTGAGGCACAACTCCACTGCATTTCTTTTCACCGAGCAGTCGCTGAGCGGTTTCGCGCAAGTAGATATTTGCGTCGCCGAGGTACCTGACTAACTCGGCGGTTGTGACTTTGTCGAGCGCGACCGACTTGGGGCGCCCGGTAGCTTCATGAACAACTCGATACAACCGACCGTGACCACGATCAACGCCTTCTGGGTCCGCGCTCGCGTCTTGGTAGCAGTGATATCGATCGTACCAATCGAGTACGTAGAGACAGCCGTCGGGGCCGACCTTTTGAACAACTGGCATGAACCAGACATCGTTGGCGGTCAAGAAATCGGGTTCACCAATACCTTTATAGGTCGACTGGTTGCGTTCAACACGATCGACATTCAAGCAATTGCCGTGAATGTTTCCCATCATTAGGCGATCACGGTATTCGGCCGGAAAAGCGGCTGAGTCGAAGTACGTAATGCCGCAGTAGGCCGCCATTTGGTGTTTGTGTTTTACGATTGAATCAATCTTCCAAGTGTGCTGCGGGTAGGGTCCACCTTGACGATGGTAGTATCCAGATTCGGTCAGGTGCCATAGGTGATCGATGACACAAGCGCTGATGAACGCGCTGCCATTGGGATCAAAGGTCACGCCCCATGGATTGCTTGTCCCTTCACAGAACAATTCAAACTTGCGAGTGCGGGGATCGATGCGGAACAGCGCGCAGGTGAACTCATGTACCTTGCCTTGTGATTCGACTTTGCATGCGTTAAAAACTCCGTTGAGTCCATAGAGCCAACCGTCGGGCCCCCAAGTCAGACTATTAGGCAGTTCGTGCGTGTCGAATCGCCCAAAGCCACTGGCGACGACTTCGGTCTTATCCGCTTTGTCGTCACCGTTGGTATCTTGGATAAAGAGAATATCAGGGGCATTGGCTACCCAGACGCCACCACTGCCGACCGCGATTCCGGACGGGATATTGAGGCCTTCGGCAAAAATCTTGACGCTATCAACTTTGCCATCGCCGTTGGTGTCTTCCAGGATTTTAATGCGATCACGGCCTGGGCCTGGTTCGTGACGGGGATACTCGAAACTCTCTGTGACCCAAATCCGACCGCGTTCGTCAAAGGCCATGGCGACCGGGTTCATGATATCCGGCTCAGCGGCCACCAATTCGACCCGAAAACCCTTAGGAACTTGCATTTTTGCGATCGCTTCGGCAGGCGAAAGCGGCGGTCCGGGTGGTTTCGACTGAGTCCGAGGAATTGCGATTTTTCCTTCCTGGGCGGCCAGGAATGTAGCAGAGTGGATCAATAACAGGGAGGCAGCGAGAACGTGGAGAGGCTTCAAAAGCGGCATTAAACGAGCTCCAGACGGACATTAAATGGTAGAGTTGAGTTGGGTTCGGAAATGCAAGGCCGGGGTGTCAATCCGGGAGTCGAAAAGGTCGGGCTGGATTATGAGTCCCAAAAGCTCGACATTCAACCTCTTGACGGGCATAATAGCGGACAGTGTTTTGACCGAAGGTGGAAGGAGTCATTTTAGCCGATTCGCATTTGAATTCGAGTTGGCTAATGTTTGTCTCAAAAAAGACCTTGCCTTGCTTTCCCAGCGCTGAGGCTCATTACTCGATTTGCTATTTTGTTGCGTCATTAGTTTTTTCATGTCGCAAAACGATTCTTGTTCTCTAAGGATCCAACATGTACCGGCCATTCTACTTCACGGGTTTAGTGATCACTTCGCTGATTGTTTCACTTAGCGGATGCGGCGGGAGCACCGAAGTCGCTCAGAATACAACGCCGCCTGTGGCATCGCCACCTCCTGCATCTACCGAAAACGCGACTCAAGGCAACTCGATGGCACCGCCACCAGATGGTATGAGTGAACCGTCTATGAGTAGTGAGGGATCTGGGATGGCTGGCGGATACACTCCTCCCCCAGAGGACGGCGGTATGATGCCCGGGCCCGGGTTCAACGGAAATAGCGGTGGACCAGGTGTACTCAACTCGGGTGGGTCAGCTGAGATGGGTGATGGGATGGGTGGCATGCCCTCGAATTATGGAAACCCTTACGGCAACATGGGCTCTGGAAACATGGGCTCTGGAAACATGGGCATGGGTGGTGGTATGGGAATGCCAATGAACGGAATGGGAGGAATGGGTATGGGAGGCATGGGAGGTGGGCAGTTCACGCCGCCTGAAGATCCCGCTCCAGCCGACGACGCTGACTACTTGACCAAGGGCCGTTATGCATTCTCGATTGGTAAGGAAAAAGAAGCCATTGATTACGCCCGGGCGTTTGCCATCGCTGCACCCGAGGGTACTGACGTTCTTCAAAAGACAAAATGGTTCACCGCAGGTTTGCGCCCCATAACATCGGCCCGTTTCGCAGTCGGCGTTGTCCTCGAAGCTCCAGCCACAATGACCGATTTCAAGCCGATGGGTTCCAAGCAGTTGCAAGGTGGCGGCAATGCCGGCGGCATGGCGATGGGAAGCCAAGCAAACGCTGCACAAAACAAGAATGTAAAAGCAAAGGAGCACGCGCTCTACGATCTTACAGGCAGTTTCGGTGAAGCCGTCATCGCGGGATTCGAAGAACGCTGGTCAGCAGGCAATTTTGGTTCGGTCTACAACGATGTAGAAAGGTTTGTTCCCAAGCTTCCTGTCGGAAACAATGGCATGGGCATGGGCGGCATGGGTATGGGTGGAATGAGCAGTGGGATGAGTGGTATGGAAATGGGCGGGGCGGGTATGCCTGAAATGGGAATGGGAATGGGAGGCATGCCCGGCGGCGGCGATGGTCAATCCGCGCCGCGGGCGAAAATTATGCCTGGCTCAATCGTTGTACCGGGCATGGTCTACATTGGTACCAGCGAAAAACAGGCTGACCTGATGAAGAAAGCCGAAGATCGTGGCGTAGATCTGGTTTTTCTTTTCGATGTAAAAGTTTCACCACCTAATCGACTCAACGGAATCGTTCAGAATGAAGCTAAGGTTCGCGTCGTTTCACTAAAGGGAGATCCCTTGGCCCGGTCTAGTGAACTATTGAATACCGAAGTTGAACGCGCCTCGATGCGAGCTTCCGGCGAGGATGAAGTCGCCAAAGCGACGGATAAATTCTTTGCGCAGTTAGACTCCAAAGTCAAATTTGGTGACATGCCTCCCCTTAAGCCCGAACATGCTAAAGCTCGATTGGTTCAAGTTCTTTCAAACTCGAAACTAAGCAAGCTTGAAAAACTGTTCGAAGTTTCTCTTTATTACTCCATGAAGCTGATTACGGACGATGAAAAACTTACAGCCTGCTTGATCGTCATGGAGGGTAGCGAAGGCGAATCACTCGCTAACGGTCGACCTGAGGATAAGCAAGCCGTTTTGGATACACTTCTTCCGAACTACAAGTAAGAATTCAAGTTGGTAGCTGGTTTCGTTAGAAACCGGTTACGAATTAGAAATTTTGCAAAGCACCGATTTCTCACGAAACCAGCTAAATTTACTCTTTGAAAATGTTTCACAGCCTTGCTTGGCAGTTGAAGCTTAGTGGATTCGCTCGTAAGTCAGCCTTCGATCTTTCGAAGGCTGTTTTTCATTCACGAAGGCTTAGTATGTCTGACAATCCAACCAACCCTTATGCTCCTATTCCAATACCGTTGAGGACGGAAACACCGATTCAGATCGACGATCCTACCCACACAAAAATTAAGGCCATCATCAAGGACGCGGATCAATTTTGGCTCGCGATTTTGTTGTGCCTCCTGTGCTCTGGGATAGGCAGCATAGTCATTGGTGTCTGGTATTTGGTGCGATTGCTGCAGTGGAACTCCATGAGCCAAGCCCAACCTTTGCTCATGGTCGCAAACCCGACTCCAGGAAGCATAGCGGCGAAATTTCAAGGAGCGAAAATTAAGCTGATTGCGGGTTTCGCATTCGGAATACTAATGCTTTTGCTGGTGTTTGCGTACATTGCGATTGTAATCTTTAGCGGTATCGCAATGCAACCGCAGCGGTGACGTCAGTGGTGCAATCAATATTGAAAAGGTGACTCAAGTGCGATTGAAAAGAACTTTTTGGTTGGGGTTGGTGACCAAGATTGCCGGCGTACTGACCTATTTTCTAATAGGAAAATCCGATGCCTACGCGCAAAGTCCGAGCGCAGGGGATCGGACGGCAATCCTCAAAGCCTGCGAGCCTCCTGAGGCGTGGCAAGGCCGGTTTGGCATGTATCGTTCACCGCTTAACTTCAATGACGGTCACGCGGTAAAATCAAAGGCCGACTGGCAACTCAGACGCAACGAATTGTTATCTGATTGGAATGGCTTACTAGGAGCTTGGCCGGCGCTCATTACCGAACCCAAGGTGGAGGTACTTGAAGAAGTTCGTCGTGAGAACTTTAAGCAACTGAAAATCCGCTTCCTCTGGACCCCCAACGAATTTACCACGGGATACTTGCTGATCCCTGACGGCGATGGGAAACGGCCAGCGGTGTTGACGGTTTACTACGACCCGGAAACGTCGATCGGACTCGGCAAAGAGCTTCGCGATTTTGGCTTGCAGTTGGCCCGTCGAGGTTTTGTTGTTTTGTCGCTCGGCACAACCGCAGCCACCGAAGCCAAGACCTACGCACTGTATTACCCTTCGATTGAAAATGCTCAAGTGCAGCCGCTATCAATGCTCGCCTATGCAGCCGCTAATGCGTGGTATGTATTAGCCGCAAGACCCGAAGTCGACGCCGAGCGGATTGGCATCGCGGGCCATTCTTTTGGCGGTAAGTGGGCGATGTTTGCGAGCTGTCTGTTCGACAAATTCGCGGCCGCCGCTTGGTCTGATCCTGGGATTGTTTTCGATAACACCCGTTCAAATATTAATTACTGGGAACCTTGGTATCTCGGATACCATCCTCAGCCCTGGCGAACTCGCGGACTAATAACCCCCGACAATCCAGCCTACGGAATCTATCCCAAACTGATGGCTGATGGGCGCGACTTGCATGAATTGCATGCCTTGATGGCTCCTCGGCCTTTCCTGGTTTCCGGCGGCAGTGAAGATCCTCCGCAGCGCTGGGAAGCACTGAATCACACGATTGAAGTAAACAAACTGTTGGGATTCAAAGACCGAGTCGGCATGACGAATCGTCCGGCGCATGACCCGACGGAAGATTCGAATAAAGCGATTTATCAATTTTTCGGACATTTCTTGGACCCAAGGAACAAATAGACATTCGCAAAGGACTTTTAACTCGGGCTTACCTCTGCGGCAACGCAACGCCTTGCGTCGAATTGAGTTGGCACACCTAGTAAACAACAAGAAATGAACGACATGGAAAAATTCGAGTCCTCAACAGAAACAATCTACACCCCGTCTCATTCAGTAACGAAGAAGTGTCCTCGTATTCCAAAGACGAGACCAAGACTCGAGTTCTTGCCGTTGTTCATTGTCTTGACTTGGAGTTCCCTAACCTTCCCGATTTCATTCGCTCACGAAGGCCATGACCATGGATTGGAAGATCCCAATGCACGCGTTTGGACGCTGTGCGATACGGGCATGCACATTCACGCATCATTCGTCGCATCGCAAGATGGTAACGTACAAGTTCGCCGCGTCGATGGAAAAGTCATTTCACTAAAGATCGCCGAGTTAACGGTAACGGATCAAAAATGGATCGAACAAAAGACCATTCAAGTTCGACGACTGAACGAACGTACCAAGTCACTCATGTCTGCCAACTTCGTTACAACTAGTGCCGTCGGAACACCCGACATCGCTGATTCATTTGAGCCCTACGCAAAGCTTAATGCGGTCAAGTATCGACAAGATGCTAACTTCTTTTACGTCGAATCGAACTCCATGCCTGACCACAAGATGATGGTCGGTATCACTGCATGGCAACAGCAAGTACCCTTACCCCAACCGTACTTTGGCGATAACGCGTGGCGCATTCCACTAGAGCCGGTCGTTGCCAAGAATCCACTATCGGCCAAGTCGCATTTCTTTCGCGGCGCGATCGCTTTAGCAGCCAACGGTATTCCGATCTTCAACCCCATCAAGAATGATGGCAGAACAGACACGTTGCTGGCGGGTGAACTGGACGAGTTCGGTGGACACTGCGGCCGAGCGGACGATTACCACTATCACATCGCTCCCACGCACTTGCAGAACATCGTCGGCAAAGACAAACCGGTTGCCTACGCACTCGATGGATATGCAATTTATGGATACACCGAGCCAGACGGTGCAAAGGTCGTAGGACTCGACCCGTTTAATGGCCATACATCTTCAGAGCTTGGCTATCACTATCACGCGACTAAAACCTATCCGTATCTTAACGGAGGCTTCCACGGTGAAGTCGTAGAACGCGACGGTCAAGTCGACCCACAACCACACGCTGAAGGGATGCGCGAAGCTCTTCAGCCACTTCGCGGAGCAAAGATCACCGGCTTCGAATCGAAGGATAACAAAAACTTTAAGCTCACATTTGTCGTTGGCAACGAGACGAGATTTGTGAACTACGTTTTGAAAGATAACGGCACAGTGAAATTCGACTTCGTGGATGGCAACGGCAAAGTCAAATCCGAAACTTATTCACCTCGCCAACGTGGCCCGGGCGGCGGCGGTCGACCTCCACGCGATGATCCGCCACCCCGCAGAGATCCCTCACCGCGAAACGACTCACCACGAGGTAACCAACCGCCAGAAAAAACTCCGCCCCAAACGGAAAAATCTGAAGCTTCCAAAGCGGAAACAGGATTCATCGTATCGAGTCCCGCGATAGGTGTGGATGGAATGCTCCCTGTTGAATTTACCTGTGATGGCCAAAGCGCTTCGCCACCGATCCAGTGGAAAGATTCGCCGGCTGGAGCCAAGTCATTTGCTCTAAGTCTTTGGCACACTGCGCCCGATCAAGAAAAGTCGTATTGGCTGATCTACAACATTCCCGCCAGCGTGGACCATTTAGACAAAAACGACAAGCAAACCGGAACCATCGGATTGAATGACAAAAAGAGGGCAGCCTACGATCCCATGTGCTCGAAGGGGCCAGGCGTCAAAGAGTACCACGTTACCGTCTACGCGTTGTCCTCTGAATTGAAACTAGCTAAAGGAAGTGACAATCGTGCTGGATTGCTAAAGGCGATTAAAAAAATTACGTTGGCTGAAACAACTCTCGATTTTAAGTACGAGCGAAAGAAGTAGTGATCGGCAATTGGAATCTGCTCGCTCACTGACGATGAGGCCAACTAGTGTCCGAGGAAATATAACGATTGGGGACCGGCATCCCCAGAACTATACAACTGAAAAAACTGC
>JANNNN010000044.1:0-2260 GCA_031398555.1 Planctomycetia bacterium
GCCTCGCAGTGCCTTTCCTGCACATTTCACCGTCGCAAACGCACTAAACAAGTTGGTCTCCACCACCTCCCGAAACTCCGCGTCCGCTGTCAAATGCGCCGGTTTCAACAAAATAGACCCAATACAATTCACAAAGCTCTCCACCGGCCCAGCACCCCCCACCGCCTCAGCCAACGCTTCAGAAGAACTCAGATCCGCGACTGCGAACCCAGCACCTAACTCACTCGCTAGCGCCTGCAATCGCTCAGCGTCGCGGCCTACCAAAAACACCGGCTTACCCTTCCCCACCAACCGCCGTGCCAGGCAACTTGCAATTGTTCCCGTCGCACCAATGATTACCGCTGTCATCCCAAAACGCCTTCAAAACAATTTTTTTGTTGCATTATCATTATGTTGTCGCGCCGTACGATGGGTCACACTCTGCACCCACGATTCACGCATCACGATAGCCCCAAGGCAATCGTCACTTGACCATGGTATAAATAAGGCTCCGAACTCCGCGTCCGCCCCAATGCCGCAACTGAATCCGATGAAACTCCTAATTGCCATTATTCAACCCACTAAGCTGCAAGCGGTTCGCGAAGCCCTTTACCGAATTGGCGTCGAACGCATGACCGTCTGCGACTCGCAAGGCTACGGCCGCCAACGCGGACAAACGGCTACGTACCGAGGCATCGAATACAAAGTCAATATGCTCCGCAAAGTAGCCATTGAGATCATGGTCAACGATGATTTTGTAGAACGCACCGTCGACACCCTTTTAAAAGTCGGCCGCACCGGATCCGAAGGTCAGATTGGCGACGGCAAGATCTTCATCCTCCCCGCCGAAGAAACCATCTCCATCGACTCCGAACTCCGCGGCCCAGGAGCCGTTTGAAGAAGTTAGCAGTTAGAAATCTCAAACCTCAAATCTCAAATCTCAAGCCTGCCCCCATGATCGTCTTCGTTACCAAAGATCTGTTCTTCATCCCGCTTCTCAAGACTGCCGCCGAGAAACAGAACTGTTCGATGATCACCGTGCCAAACGCAAGCTCTGTTCGGCTAGATGAATTGACTGCCGAAGAGGTCACCGCCTGCGTCATCGACTTGACTTCCGTTTCACCAGCCGAGATTGCCACCGCCGCCGAGTCCCTTCAAAAGCGCTTCGCCCCCGTCCAACTCATCGCCTTTGGCCCGCACGTTAACGAGCAACATTTGGCCGCAGCTCATTCTGCCGGCTTTGACAGCGTCCTCACTCGCGGCCAACTTAACGCCAACATCGACCGCCACATGCAACACTGGGCGATGCAAAAACCCTAGTGAGTGTCGCACAATTGTCTCAATTGTTCTTGCAATAGCCTGGATAGTTCTCGGGACGCATTGTCACCAACAACATGTCCACTGATGCTAGCAGCATCAGCCACGTGGCGGACGCTGCCAGCGTCCGCGTTTCTATTTAACTCCCCGACACCACCCCAATCCTAACCATCGCATTCCCAAACAAAGACCCGCCACCCAAATCGGTCAACTCTTGGCTCGTTAAATCATTGAGGCTCTTCTTATCCGGAGCAAGTTTAGGCCACCACTGCCCCACTGCGATCACCACCCCCACTCGCGCATCCGTTGTCACTATCACTTTACGCACGATCGAACCCACTGCACTCGTGATCTGAATTCGCTCGCCGTCCTGAACACTGGCTGATTTAGCATCATCCGGATGAACCAACACCGTCGGTTCGCCGCCCGCAGCTCGCAGCAATTCTTCAATGTTCCCCATGCTCGTGTTCAACACAAATGCACCTGGCGGAGAAATCAAACGCAACGGAAACTCCTCTGTCGATTGCTCGCGAAACTCAACCTGCACCGGCGCTGGCGAAAACCGAATCTTGCGATCTTCAAAATTGCTCCCATCCGCATACGGCCTGAACTCCGTTGGCAGCGTCAACCGAATACTCCGCTCAGTTTTCAATCGCTCCAGCGTAATTCCCTTCAGAAATGGATTCGAGCTCCGCAGCAAATCGGCAGCCATCTGATCAGTCGTCCAAGCGAACACTTCATCGGTCAATCCCAATCGGGCCGCCAGCTGTTGAAACACCCAACTGTTCGGTTTCGACTCACCACGAGCTCGCACAATCGGCTCCGCCCATTGCAAGTAGTAGTGACCATAAGCCGTGTACATATCCGGATGCTCAACAAACGTCGTCGCCGGCAACAAGATATCTGCATAGTCCGCCGAGTCGGTTTGAAAATGCTCGAGCACAACCGTAAACAGATCTTCACG
>JANNNN010000137.1:0-6602 GCA_031398555.1 Planctomycetia bacterium
AACTCGCATTAACGCTACAAAACGATTGCCATTTGCCGACCGATGCCAGCACATTCTTTCTTCACGGCGTGCCAATACTTGCTGCGTTCACGGGGTCGCATTCCGAATACCATACACCCCGCGATACGCCTGACCTTTTGAATTATGAAGGCGCTGCACAGATTGCGAGATTAATGGCGCTGATTGGTCGCGATTTGGTTCAGGCCGATTCGGCGCCAGATTACCAAGAGCAGGCAGCGCAGCCTGAGATGCGAGCCAATTTGACGGCTTATTTAGGCACAGTGCCTGACTACGCCAAAAGTGACATTAAAGGTGTCGCTCTTGGCGGCGTTACCAAAGGTGCGCCTGCTGAGAAGGCGGGCATGCGAGCCGGGGACATTATCATTGAACTCGCAGGCAAGAAGATCGAGAACATTTACGATTACACTTTCGCTATCGAGGCCTTGAAAGTCGGCGAAGCGATCAAAGCCAAGGTTAAACGCGGCGAGGCAGTAGTTGAGTTGGAAGTAGTGCCTGCGTCACGTCAGTGAGTGGACGTTCACAAGTACAGTGACGGCGGTTCGTCGCGATGAGAAACACTCGGCAGAGCCTCGGTCTCCCAGGGGACTGTTTTGCTCAAAATCAACCCTAGAATTAAATTTAGACGCTCCGCTAGAAGCAAGTAAGGCTTGATGAAATTATCGTTTTTCGCATCCTGTGCACCTGGGTTAGAACCTTGGCTGGAACGAGAAATTCGCGAATTGCACATCGGCATGATCGCCCAAGACTCTGCGCCCACGAACATTGTGGAAGACATTGGCGGAGTTCGCTTTGAGGGAGACCAGTGGACGCTGGCACATGCGTTGGTGGGGCTTGGGCTGGCCGCCCGAATTTTGGTGCGTATCGCGACGTTCCAAGTGACCGAACTTTCGAGCTTGGATTCTTATGTCGGTCGCTTGTCTTGGACCGGGTGGCTGAAACGCGATGCGCCTCGGGTGATTCGAGCCTCCGCCAAGAAGTCCCGGTTGTATCACTCAGGCGCGATCGAGCAACGCGTTTTGCAGGGCATTGCTCGTCGGATGAAAGACAGCCCTCCGGCTGTCGATGAAAAATCCAATGAGCAAGCGGCATCGCTGGTTGTGCGAATGGAGAATGACCGCTGTACGATCTCATTGGATGCCAGTGGCCAACCGCTTCATCGGCGAGGCTATCGACTGAATCCCTTTTATGCTCCTCTACGTGAAGACTTGGCTCGAGCGGTCGTGGTGGCATCGGGATGGGATCGAAAGCGCCCTTTAGTGGACCCGATGTGTGGTTCGGGCACATTATTGATTGAAGCCGCGATGCTAGCTGCCAATTGGCCTCCGGGGATGGGGCGCAGATTTGGTATTGAATCGACCGCGCTGGCGGAAAAAGTTTCCATCGATGACGTTAAACGGGAACGCATGAAGCAGGTCCAGCCCGTGACGGCGTTGATCGTTGGCAGTGATCGGGAATTACGAGCCATTGCAGCGGCGCGAGAGAACCTTTCGGGCTTTGATTTTCCGATCCGCTTAGAAGTAAGTCCTCTAAGCGCCGCCGATTTGCCTCAAGAACCTCTATCCATAGTGACAAATCCGCCGTGGGGCGGTCGGGTTTCAGCGGATCGAGATTTGTATCCGCTCTATCGATCGCTCGGCGACTTGCGCCGCCGAGCCCAAACAGGGTCTTCATTAACACTGGTCACCAGTCGCCGCGAATTGGCTTATCAAACAGCGGTTCCGGTCCGCTCGGCGTTTCTGACAGACGCCGGTGGTACGAAGGTGAATGCGTTCGTTGAACACAAAGATGCTTGAGAGTAGAGCTTATCTGTTGTCGGAAACATGAATTTAACAGTCCAATGCGCGCCTATGCATTGATCCGTGGGACCGTTATGCCATCCGTGGGATAAAGCACTTTTTCTTCCCACGGATGACACGGTGGTCCCACGGATGGAAGAAAATGCTTGATAACTACCGGTTATACGGTTTATCAGGGAACCGTGTGCGCAGCATTACTTTGGGCTGGCTTTTAGTGGGTCGCTCCGGCCGGGTGCGATCATCTTAACGTCCGCAACGAATGGTCGTACTCGGCAAGTGCGAACCGCCAAAACGGAAAACCTGACTGGAGCGGAAGAGCAACAATTGAGCACAATTGTGCGACAAAAAAACCGACGAGCTGATTTGAATCGGCACGTCGGTTTCGTTTTTTGTTAGTCAATCAACCGAGGTTGAACAACTGATGCGGGAAGCAATTAGTTACCGCAACCACAGCCTGATGCTGCTGGAGCAGCAGCGGCGCAACCGCCACAGGCTGGAGCAGCTGGAGCAGCTGGAGCGGCTGAACCGCAACCACAGCCCGGTGTGCTAACAGCAACTTGGACGGTTGACGGAACCATCTTCGTAACAGTTACTGCAACTTGTTCTTCAACTGTGTAAGGAACACAGACCATGTAAGTGTCTGTCTTTTCTTCCGAAACGTTTTCCATTACAGTCACGTTGTATGTACGTTGACGTGTTTCAGTCGTGTACGTGGTGTAAGGAACTTCGCGAGTGCGGGTTTCTGTCGAGTTGACAGTAACCATGCGTGTGCGAGTTTCGGCGTTCATGACAGTCTTAGGAACTTGACGAGTCTTGGTCTCGGTCGTGTACGAAGTACGTTGCTCTTGACGAGTACGTGTTTCGGTGTTCATGACGGTCTTTGAAACCATACGAGTTTTGGTCTCGGTCGAGCACGAAACTTGGTTAACAGTACGTTGACGAGTTTCGGTCTTCATGCTGCATTGCTTCACAGTACGCTGACGAGTTTCAGTTGTCATCGTGGTCTGTGGAACTTGGCGAGTCTTGGTTTCAGTTGTGTAAGAAACAACATTTACCGCGCGTTGACGAGTTTCTTGACGAGTCATCGGAACGGTGTAAGTGTAAGCTTCTTCGCTTTGTTGGCTCTGGTAAGTGGTGTAAGGCACTTCTTCAGTTACAACGTTTGGAACCCAAACTTTACGGCAAACAGTTTGAGTTTGTGGTGCACAACCGCCACCTACTGCAACTGCTGATCCGCTGCTGCCACAACCGCAACCGGCTGCTGCAACCGGAGCTCCGCAACCGCTGCTGCATCCGCCACAGCTTCCGCAACCTGAGTTGCATCCGCTGCTACAACCACAACTGCCGCTTTGTCCACAACCACTGCTTACGCCACAACCGCTGCTAACTGGAACTTCTTCAGAAACAGTTTGGTAGCTGCCGAGGTCTTTGGTAACGGTCCGAGTCATGGTGACTGGAACGCTCTTACAGACAGTGCGTGAGCCGGTTTTGGTTTCGGTGTAAGGAACGCTAACTGTGTAATCCTGAGTCTGCTGTGTTGTCACAGGAACTTGAACTGTGTAGCTCTGTTCAGTCATTGTTGTTACAGGAACTTGCACTGTGTAGTCTTGAACAACGTCAACAGTGACAGGAACTTGAACTGTGTAGTCCTGAACAACGCTAGTTGTTACAGGAACTTGAACAGTGTAGCTCTGAGCTTCTTGAGTTGTAACAGGAACTTGAACGGTGTAAGGAACATCAACAGTTGTTGTTACAGGAACTTGAACTGTGTACGACTGATCTTCCATTACGGTCGATGGAACTTGAACTGTGTACGATTGCGATTCTTGCTTAGGAACGCAAACTGTGTAAGTTTCGGTACGTGATTGTTGTACTGGAACTTGAACCGTGTAATCCTGAGTCTTGGTCGCGGTACGTGGAACTTGACGTGTTACCGTATAGGTTCGTGTACGAGCTTCTTGCCGAGACAGAGTTTTGGTGACGGTCTTCATTTCAGTGAATTGCTGAGGAACCATAACGGTCTTCTCAACATAGCTAACTGAAGACCCGCAACCGGCGTCACTTGATCCGCAACCACCTTCGCTTGAACCACAACCGCCAGCGCTGCTTCCGCAACCGCTGTCACAGCCAGACGCTGCTGGTGCTGATGATCCACAACTTCCGCTTCCGCATGAAGAAGCTGCTGAACTTGCTGCACATCCTGAATCGCATTGACTGGACGCACCACCGCATCCTCTACCAAACCGGGCCTTGAGCAAGCCGCAGCCTGCATTCGCTTGATTGCTAGCAACAATTACTGCGAGAAGACCAAATAGTAACGCACGAACTTTCATCACATACTCCTGAGACATCTAAATGCGGCAAAGTCGCCACTTAATACTCTTTTTAAACTTCACACCGAAAATGCGGCCTAAGCAACCTAGGAAGCTTGGGTAGCATAGAATAGGTCAAGAGTAGTTAATATGGAAGTCGATTCGACCATCCAATTTAGTTGTTTCTGAGAAAGTCAGAAATTGCTGTTACACGATCGCCTATTTTGCGTATAACCCGAAGCAAACTGGGGATTTACCTCGCATAGATGCTTGCTGCCTGCCTGTTGGTTGCAGCCCAACTTGATCGGGTAGCACTGGACATAACCCCTTTGCTGATCTTGCCAACGATTCCGAATATGAGTTGCTTGCGAAGATGAAGTGCTTCGAAAAGTGCGCTCTTCGGCTTCGGAAAGCGGTTTTGGCTTAAATTCTCCGCCTCATGACTACAAACTGCTATCAGCAGCAAACTTGCGGCCATCGATAGGCCTTGTGGGTTTTCGGGGGTGGTAATATCATTTCGAGTTGTTCTACCCCATAGAAAGCTGTCAATTGGGCTTGTGGCTAGGGAGTTGAATCCCCCTTAGTACCGAGCGCTGAGCCGAATCATGGACAACTTAATACCTACCACCGATTTGATAAATACTGTTGCAATGCGTCTCAGTCTATTGGCGCAGGCGCCGGTACCGGGTGATGCTGCGCCAGAAGCGGGAGAGGTAAACCTCCTAACCAGTTTTTTTGGCAACCCCGTAAACTTGTTGATGCTGGCAGTAATGCTGTTCTTTTTCATTGTCATCTGGCCTCAACAGAGGCAGGCGAAGACGCAGCAGTTGGCTCACCAGCAAGCTTTGGCAGGCATGAAGAAGAATGATCGAGTCATAACTTCCGGTGGAATCCATGGGGTGATCATCCAAGCCAACTCAGACGAGCCTGTGATAACGATTCGCATAGACGAAAATTCCGGGGCTCGCATGACTGTGAACCGCGACGCTGTTGTAAAAGTATTTACTGAAACATAGAAACACCTCCCACCTGTAGCTTGCTAAATGAATGGCGAGCCTGCAATAAGATTTTTCCTCAGGGACATCCAATGGACTGCTTTTCGATGCTAGATCACCTAGCTTTTCCGATGCAACTGCTGGCACAAGCCGCTCCGCTAACCGCCAAAGTGCCAACTCCGTTGTGGCAAGTGTGGGTCTACAACATCGCTTTTGTGCTTGCAATTTTCGTATTGCCATTCGTGCTTAGCAATATCATCAGCAAAGCCATTCGGTTGCCGTCGATTTCGACTCGATTGGGCACGATGTTGGCTGTTATCATCGGCAGTTTGCTATTCGCATACAACGCGGACTTTCAGATGAAACTTGGGCCCGATATGAAAGGTGGCACCAACTTAATCTATAACATCAAGCAGCCCACGGATGATTCGCCAAAGCCAGATGCATCAGCACTCTCCTCCGCGCTCAGTTCGCGTTTGAATCCGTCCGGCACGAATGAAATGTCGATTCGCCCCTATGGTGAATCGCAGATTGAGATCGTCGTTCCGAACTTCGACGAATTTGAATTAGCTGAGATCAAGAAACGCATTATTTCCGCCGGCGCCCTTCAATTTCGCATCGTGGCCAACAGTCGCGATCATGGTGACATTATCGAACTGGCTCGACAGCAGGCGCAAAGTACAGATGCTCGTATCCGTACGAAGATGACAGTCGAAAATGCGGCGAAAAAAGAGGTAGGACGTTGGTATACGGTCGGCCGTGATAAGGAACTTCCGAACGGAATTCGCCCGCTTGAGACCCCCGTTCTAGGCGATATCATCCGAAATTCACGGACGGGTGAACTGATCGTGAATCCCCCACTTCAGATGAGTGAAGAGTATGCCCTTGAAAATTGGATGAAGCGCCAAGACATCGCCGACGTCGACGTGCTCATGGCACTCGAAGCCAATGGAGAACCGTATGTCCAGGTTTCAGGTGACGACTTGGCAAGTGCTGCCATGGAATTTGACAACAAGACGGGTGAACCAACCGTTGGATTCAAATTGACGACCGAAGGGAGCACCAAGATGCTCCGAATGACCGTTAGAAATGTGCCAGATGGAAACTTTCATCGACGCATGGCGATCATCCTGGACGACAAAGTACTCTCGGCTCCTCAGTTGAACGGCTCAATTAGTAGCAACGGTCAAATCACAGGTAACTTCACTCAAGCTGAGGTGAAATTCCTGGTCGAGATCCTGCGCGAAGGCCGTTTGCCTGCAACTTTGGAAGAAGAAGTGGCAAGTGAAAATCGCGTAGGAGCAGGCCTAGGTGAAGCGACTATTTCTCGCGGCATGTATGCCTCTGCAATTTCTATGATCATCACTTTCGGCTGTATCCTTGGCTACTATCGCTTCGCCGGTGTGATTGCGATCATCGCTCTGATTATCAACGGCTTGATGATCTTTGGTTCGATGATTTTCCTCGGTCAACCGCTG
>JANNNN010000142.1:0-5811 GCA_031398555.1 Planctomycetia bacterium
TGCACGGTAAATACTGGCATTGGTGGGTCAGCGGCCTGCTGTTGCTAGCCACGATGATCAATTATATGGACCGACAGACGCTGTCGAATTTGGCCGTTCGGGTACAGAAAAGCTTCAACCTTACCAACGAGCAGTACGGAGACTTCGAGGTTGTTTTTGGATTGTCATTCGCTGTCGGGGCACTTTTCTTCGGTTTTATCGCCGACCGAGTTTCGGTCAGACTACTTTACCCATTCGTCCTGGTTGCGTGGTCGACCGTCGGAATTGCAACTGGCCTCACAACTGGTTACCGATCGATGTTGATTTGTAGGGGACTGCTCGGCTTTTTCGAAGCGGGCCATTGGCCGTGTGCACTGATTGTGACGCAAGCTGTGATGACGCGGGGGCATCGCACGATGGGCAATAGTATCCTGCAAAGCGGCGCGTCGCTGGGCGCTATTGTTACGCCAATCATCATTGCAGTAATGGTAATGAATACGACGGTGGAGTCCCCAGATCAATCCGGATGGCGGTTGCCGTTTATTGTCATCGGCGGAATCGGTCTACTTTGGGCCGTCCTGTGGCTGATTTCAATTCGACCCGGAGACTTGGCAAAGCCCGAAGCGGCAAACACAGATTCGACTTCAGTTCCAGTATTCTGGCTGCTGGGCTTCCTTAAAGATCGCAGATTCTGGGCTCTAGCAGCGATGGTCTTTTCCATAAACACTTCCTGGCAGCTGATTCGCGCTTGGCTGCCGAAGTTTTTGCAGCAAGGGCGAGGATACAGCGAGCAATTCGCTTTGTATTTTAATTCGGCGTACTACATTGCTACCGATGTCGGTTGCATCCTCGCGGGAGCGACAACGCTGTGGCTTTTCCGGCGCGGCGTGAGTGTTCATGGGGGGCGAGTCGCTGTGTACGCAGGCTGCGCCTCGCTGGCTGCACTAACGACTGTCGTTTCGTTCTTGCAGCAAGGTCGGCAGTTAGAATTCGCGCTACTTTTGGTCGCAGCCGGAACACTGGGGGTCTTTCCAGTTTACTATTCATTTACGCAAGATCTCACCTCTAGAAACTTAGGAAAGCTTACCGGCATACTTTCTTTCCTCGGTTGGATGTCATCACCAATTCACAAGTACTTTGGTCGACTTATCGACCAGACTAAGTCGTTTGACCTAGGGATCGCACTCGTTGGCTGCGCACCCCTCGTTGGGCTAGCCATTTTCCTTTTACTCTGGCCCAAGCATACATCTGACGTGAAAACTTAGTTCTTTGTGCTTGAGATCTGCGATCTGAGATCCGAAATTTGCAATTTGAAATATGCGACCTGAAGCCTGATCCTTGTCCCGTTTTCGGAGCGTCGTTGGATCGATATACTTTAGCCGACGATCGTAAGCATTTCTCCTCATCTCGCGAGTGAACTTCCCTAGGAAACAGTTGTGCCTTTTGCTGAAATTGGACCTATCGCGATTCACTTTCCCGAGCGGCGTGAAACTAACTCCGACTTGCATGCATTGCATCCCGAGTGGAACATGCAGGAGATTGCTGAGAAAACAGGAATTCGCTGTCGACATATTAGTGCGCCAGGTGAAACTGCCTCGGATCTAGCCGTTAAAGCGGCCGAGAAACTGTTTGCTGAGAATTCGATCGATCGCGAGTCGATAGATTTCTTGCTGTTGTGTACGCAAACCCCCGACTATCCGCTTCCAACTACAGCTTGTTTACTGCAGCAGCGATTGGGATTGCGAGTCAACTGCGGGGCGTTGGATTTCAACTTGGGATGTTCAGGTTTTGTCTACGGCTTGGCTCTTGCGGAAGGCTTGATTCGATCCGGCGCCGCCAAGCGGATCTTGCTTGTCACCGCTGAAACGTACACCAAGTATATCGACGAGGACGATCGCAGTTTGCGAACGATCTTTGGTGATGCAGCGGCTGCGACGCTGATACAGACTACTGACATCCCAAGTCTAATTGCGTTTCAGTTCGGCACCGATGGCAGCGGTGGCGATACTCTATTTGTTGGCGATGGTGGTGCGCGTGAACGCGATCAAGCGATTAAGCCACGAAATCGAAAGCGTTGGAAAAGCCGACTGTACATGGACGGTCCGAGCCTAATGAATTTTACAGTGGTCGCGGTCCCGAAGTTGATTGACGAGATTTTAGAGCTCGCAAAACTTACGGCAGCCGACATTGACATCTACTTGCTCCATCAAGCGACTAGCAAGATGCTGGAACTACTTCGCACGCGATTGGAATTGGATTCACGCCAGCTACCGATTCGCCTCGAGCAACACGGAAATACGGTATCCAGCACGCTTCCCATCTTGATCAACGACCTTCGAAAGGAAGGTCATCTAAGGCCCAACACCCACAACTTACTCATCGGCTTCGGTGTTGGATGGTCTTGGGCTGGTTGCGTTTGGCGCGACACATGGAGCGTCACGTGAGGCGAGCAAAAGCGGGGCCGATATGTTAAGTTGGTGGTCCAACATATCACCTCAACAATCGGGATTCAGCCAATGAACAACCATTTGAAGTTTGCGCTGTTTGCGCTACTCACGTGTGCTAATGCAGCACTAGCCGCGGACCGACCAAACGTACTGATCATCTACGCAGATGATCTCGGATACGGCGAAACTGGCGTCCAGGGATGCAAAGACATTCCGACGCCCAACATCGATTCGATCGCGAAGAACGGAGTGCGCTGCACTCAGGGATACGTAGCGGCCACCTACTGCAGCCCGTCACGAGCCGGATTGATGACTGGAAAGTATCCAACCAGATTCGGACACGAATTCAATGCGATCGCAAGAAATTCCGGGTTGTCGCTGAAGGAAATCACTTTGGCAGATCGTCTGAAGAAACAGGGTTATGCAACTGCAGCGATCGGAAAATGGCATCTTGGGAACCCATCCGAGTACCATCCCACGAAACGAGGCTTTGACGAATTCTTTGGGACGCTCGCGAACACTCCTTTTTATAACCCGCTCAATTTTGTCGATACGCGAGTCTCAAATGATGTACAGGCAATCACTGACCCTGATTTCTACACCACTGATAAGTACGCCGAGCGAGCGGTGGATTGGTTGGAACGCAATAAAGAAAAACCTTGGTTTCTTTACCTCCCATTCAACGCCCAGCACGCGCCACTTCAAGCTCCGAAAAAGTATTTGGACCGCTTTCCATCAATCACCAATGAAGAACGCAAGATATTTGCGGCCATGATGTCCAGCATGGATGATGCCATCGGCGCAGTGCTTGGGAAAGTAAAAGCGCTCGGCCAAGAAAAGAACACGATTGTGTTTTTCATCGGCGACAACGGTGGTCCTACTGCTTCGACAACTTCCGGTAACGGACCGCTGCGAGGGTTTAAGATGACTACCTTTGAAGGGGGGCCGCGAGTTCCGTTTTTTATCCAGTGGAAAGGCACAATTCCTGGCGGTAAAGATTACGACTTGCCCGTCATGAATCTTGATGTGCTACCTACTTGCCTCGCAGCGGCTGGAACTCCCGTCGCGGCTTCAGAAGGCCTGGACGGAGTTGACCTCATTCCGCACTTAACAGGTAACGACGAAGCAAGGCCCCACGAGCAGTTGTACTGGCGTTTCGGTGAACAATGGGCCGTGCGTCAAGGTGATTGGAAACTGGTCGTCTCGAAGGGCGGCAGCGGCAAGCCTGAATTGTATAACTTAGGAACGGATGTCGGTGAACAAAAAGATCTTGCATCAGCCGAGCCTCAGCGTGTCGCCGACCTGCAGAAACTATGGGACACCTGGAGCGCACAACAAGCCGAACCTACAGTTCGCGACAAACCCGCTGCTGAAAAGAAACCGAAGAAGAACGCAAAGAAGAAGCAAGCGGTATAGTCGGCAACATCGATCCTTTACGTAACATTCATGGAGTTTGCTTGAGCGGTTTGACTATCGAACCTACAGCGCTGCAATCGAACACATGGGCAAAGTAAAGTCGAAAGCGGAACACGGCAAAGCCTGGAAGGATTCCGCGTTTTGCTAGCACTTGAAACGCCTGAAACTGTCATCGAATTTCGGGCTGCGGAAATCCGCGTTGACTGACAATGGTTGGGTTGGAGTCTTTGCGAGTTACGAGAGTTTTGCGAAACCCCAAAAGACCGGGATCTTTTTCACGGTATACGAGTTCGACTTCGTCCTCCAACTCCCTCGCCGTGGTGTATTGAGATGGAACAGTAGCCCGACCGAGTTGGCCGTTAGGCAACATGTACTCAATGACAAATTGGTCTGGAAACGGACCATCTGGTGTCATCGCGACGACCACACCATTGACTGGTATTGCACTACGCCATGATTGATAGTCGCTAACCATCGTGTAGATGATCCAGGTCAAGACCGTTATGGTAACTAGCGTGGCGAACCATAACAGCGATCGCCAAAGGGACCATGCCTTTTTACTAGGCCCCGTCGGTGTTCGCGCGTAAAGTGACTGTTTTATCGCGTCGGGATCACATGCCGCTAGAATCGTCTTTTCGTCGAGCGGCCCACAACCAACCTTCGGCACATGTATCTGTTGTCGAATCGTGAGTGAGTTGACTACAGCGGCATGTAGGAACCCTTAGCTAAGGCCAGTGCAAGGAATCGAAAATGGGCAGGGACGCTCTCGTGGGTTAGATCCAAGTACGGTAGATTGAGCTCACGAGAACAAATTTTTTAGATTCGAGTAGAAACTGTTACTCATCGGCCATTCCCAAGATCGAAACTTAGAAAATACTAAGAACAAGTCTTTGGAATGCGAAATCCGATGCTGAAGCGGCAATAGCTTCCTACCTACCAGGAAGTCAAACTCAAAACCGCAGTCCGACTACTTTAATTCAATCAACTATGCAGCTCCCGTCAGTCTTGATGAGGTCAGGACTTTCTATCGTCACAGCGTAGGAGAACGGGGATGGAAAGAACTGTTTGATCAAGCCACACAGAACTCTATGGCTTTCCAAAAGAACGGAAGCGTTTTGAATCTATCTCTGTACGGGGAGAAGCCCGATCAGACACTCACCAGCCTCTCGTTGTTAGGCAACTACGATATTCGCAAGACACCCAGGCTGGATGAGTTCCTAAAGGAAACTACCTACGAGGGAACATCAACTGTCATCTACAAGGTTTCTGCAAGTTTGCTACAAATCGAAACAGGGTTGCTCAGAAAACTAAACAAGGATGGATGGACTGCCGTCGCGCGTCTCAACCGTAGCTCGGATGTAGAATCGGATGGACGAGTATTCGAGTTTGTAAAAAACGGGACTGTCTTAAATATTATGGTTCAACCGGACACGGCGGACAAAACGCGCTATGTAGTGAGTTATTCACGCACTCTCTCACTTCATGCGCTTCCTGTTCCACCCGACGCGGGACTCATGGAATGGGACAACTATATTGAAACACAGATGGTCGCGAACACATCTTTGGGGCTTCAAGCAGCGACCGCTTTCTATGAAGACGAAATGAAGAATCAAGGTTGGACGCCGCGTGAAAAAGGACGCCGCAGCGACAAAGACGTCGTATACTTGCCTTACTATTGGGGGCAACGAGATGTAACCATTGCCCTCGAGCCCATGGCCGATGGACGGATCCGAATTCGAGCTGGCAAGTATAGTTCGAATTCATGGCAGAAGCCCGAGGATCAAGGTGCGGAGGAAGTCACAACAGGCGACTCCAAGCCAGAAGTTGAATCGCTGACTGAAGAAGGCATCGAGGCGGCCGACATTCCGATCCTACACGCAGTCGGTGCGCCGACTTATCGAACCGGAGCTAGCTCGATCCATTTCGAAGTCGAAAGAATTTCACTACCTGAGTTATCAAAGGAATACGA
>JANNNN010000159.1:0-8566 GCA_031398555.1 Planctomycetia bacterium
AGCTCTGGCATCACGACTTCGATGCGAGGTCGACCTGCGGAATTGGGCAGCAATCAGCCCAGTGTCGAGTCGTTCCATGACTGAACTCCCAAGCCCCCCTGGAAGTCGTTCATAAATAGTATCATCACCGAACGTAGACAAGAAAACTAGCTGCGGTTTACGGGGCTCGTGCGACCGTGCAAAGTATTGAAATCAACGGCTGTAGCAACGGCGGCCAGCTCTTGCACAGTTGCAAGACGACTCCGCCGCTGCTACAGCCATTGATATCAATACTAGTGGGTTCGCTGGTATTTTTTATTGTGCGTTTGCCTAACCGAAACGCCCGGTGACGTAATCTTCAGTTTCTTTTAAGTAGGGCTTCTGAAACATCTGTGATGTCACGCCGAACTCGATTAACCGCCCGAGGTACATGAACGCAGTGTAGTCGCTGACTCTCGACGCTTGCTGCATATTGTGAGTCACAATCAATACGGTGTACCGGCCTTTCAAGTCACTGATCAAGTCTTCGATCTTGCCAGTCGCCAGCGGGTCAAGTGCTGAACACGGTTCGTCAAGCAGCAGAACTTCAGGATCACTGGCGATCGCTCTCGCAATGCATAATCGCTGCTGCTGGCCACCCGAAAGCCCCAATCCACTTTCGCTAAGTCGTTCGTGGACTTCATTCCAGAGAGCCGCTCCTCGTAGGCTCTGTTCGCATACCGAATTCAGCGTTTTACGGTCGCGTTGTCCGTCGATTCGCAATGGATAGACGACGTTCTCAAAGATGCTCATCGGAAATGGATTCGGTTTCTGGAAAACCATTCCCATCCGCTTTCGCAACTCAATTACATCTACGCCTGGCGCGAAGATCGATTCACCGCTCAACAGAATATCGCCTCGAATCGATAGTCCGTCGATCAAGTCGTTCATGCGATTGACGCTCCGCAGCAAGGTCGATTTTCCACAGCCGCTCGGCCCAATCAGCGCGGTTACTTTCCCGCGGGGAATCGACATGCTGATTTCATGCAGCGCCTGTTTTTTGCCGTACCAGAGGTTGAAGTGCTGCACCTCTACGGCCGGTTCGCACTTGAGCAGCTCCTCGTGAATGACCGCGTCGACTTTCTCGCCCGCGGCAATCATTTCCAAGCGGCTTTTCGTCGACTTTTCATTACCGATGGGCTTCATCACCGGACCGCCTTGCAAAGTTGTGTTCATATCGTATCGCAAATGTCATTAAAATTGATTGCCCTGGAACCGTCTACGCAGTCGCGTGCGCAAGAATACTGCCGCAACGTTCAAGGTCGCCACGATCAAGATCAACAGCAACGTACAAGTAAATACCATCGGCTTCGCCGCTTCACTATTTTGGCTTTGGAAACCAAGTGAATAAATCTGATAACCGAGGTGCATAAAGTTTCGGGAACCGTGGAAAAACGGGAACTCGCTATCCAACGGCAACTCCGGTGCATTCGGAAGTGCACCGACCAACATCAGTGGAGCCACTTCGCCCGCGCCACGGGCCATCGCTAGAATCGCACCCGTCAAGATCCCGGGACGCGAGTGAGGTAGCACAATGCGTCGAATAGTCTGCCATTTACTCGCTCCACAGGCTAGTGAACCTTCACGGAGAGAGTTTGGGACGGCGGCGAGGGCTTCTTCAGTTGCAACGATTACGACAGGCAACGTTAACAAAGCCAACGTCAGTGAAGCCCACAGCAAACCACCTTTACCGAACGTAGGGTTGGGCAATTGAGCTGCGTAGAATCCATCGAAGAATGGACTTTTTGCGATCAGTGCAATTGCAGCCACCAAACAGACTAGCCACAGTACAAACGCGGCTCGTGCGAGTCCAAGCTTTAGTTTTGTCTGCGCGTGCATCGGGCCGCTGCTAAAGAAGCTGAACATAAACGCCCCGGTACCCATCGCGACCGTGGACCATAAAACTAGATACCAAGTGCCTGAAGGCCAAACAATGATGTCGGCGCCTTTCGGACCACCGTCAATAAACGACCCGATCGTCATACAAAAAAATGAGAAACCGAATACCCCATAAACAATCGACGGCACTCCAGCCAAGTTGTTGATGGAGATGCGAATGATCGAAACAAGTGCGCCGCCGTTGGTGTATTCTCGCAAGTAGAGCGCGGCCATAACTCCAAACGGAACGACAGCGATTGTCATGATTAACGTCATCACAATCGTCCCCCAGATCGCCGGAAAGATTCCGCCAAGGGTGTTCGCTTCGCGTGGTTCTTCGAATAAAAACTCCGACCAGCGACTAAAGTACACCGACAGCTTGCCGCCGATCGTCAGTCGATTGACGGGTATCACGCGGACCAATTCGTGGAATGCGACGGGGTGCTCGGCGAGAACGCTGAGTGAATCGGCGACCGACAATATATGAATTTCATTCCGCCTATCGCTGAGTGTGATTAGGGTTAGCTCGTCACTTGCGAAAAGAGCTTTCGCGGAACCCTCGGAGAAAGGGATATCCATCGCGCTCAATTGATCAACTACTGTTTTGGGTAGTCTTCCACTAGCGGTTTGACTAAGATCAGACTCGGCGACTTCATCAAGCCGCCGAGCGCTATTTGGAACGCAGACAACCAATTCGCCTCGATCGAGTTCAGCCTGGAAACTAGCGATTTGTTTCTGAATCGGCTGTTTCTCTGCGAGTACCTGACTATAGCCAGCCTCGTAGTTGGCCACTGCGTCACGCAGGGGCTGGGGCGAAGCCTCGAGCGGTTTACGCCAGTCGTTTAACTGGCTTTCGATCGACGTCAATTCGGCGGGTAATCGCTTTTGTTCGAAGTCGGTCAGCAGATCGTTGAAGAAGTCCTTGTCTGCTGGCACCTTCAGTTGACCGAGTAATTGAGTTTTTACCGCTGAGATTTGCTTCAACTGTGTTTGCTGTTCAATTAAGTAGTGAGCGCCGTCAAGTTGAAGAGGCAGGACACTCGAACTGTCCAATTCAGCTTGACGAACGGCGATTCGCAACTTTGATATCCTGACGTCCAAGCGACTGAGTTCATGCTTCAGGCGATTAATGCGATTGCGTTGGTTACGAACGATTGGAATCATGGAAGCGACGCGTGCAGAAATGTCCGCGGCATCGGTCACAATCGCTCGCGCCGCATCGAGAGAAACTTCCGGATCCAATTCCGACTTAGGATGCCAGATTTGTTCGCCGCTTACTCGATACTGAACGTTCAGCGTTTCCGCTTGCGAAATACTCTTGCGAACAGAATCGCTCTTGGCGCGATCCAGCATCTCACTTGTCACATGGACCGTCTTTGCCAGAGCTTCGTTTAATACATCATCGTCGGATGAAACCGAAGGTAACTGCGAAAGAAACTTGAACAGTTCATCAGCAGTGGCAATCGTTTCGATCTGAGTTGCATCTTCTTCGCTTGGCCGGAGCGGCTCGTGAATGCGTAAAGGAATGCCGTACAGGTATCCCCACTCGAAGCGTTCAACTAAAGTTGTCTCTGGAATTTGAACAATTCCAGACGGGAGCAAATCTTCGGGTTTAAACCAGCGATAGTGAGTCTTCGTCAAATCGAAATTTTCAGTTCGATAGTAAAAACTAGTACCGCTTAGCTCTTTCTCAGATCCGGTGTTCAACGGGGCCACTGCAGACGCTTTAGCTTCGCCCGCGTCAAACGTTCCATCGCGAAGCGCCAGCCAATCAATGGGTTGTGGCCAAAAAGTGGGCAAACCCGAAGCTAAAATGAGTGCCATTAAACAGACAACCATCGCCAAGCAAACGGCCAGCATTCCGCCGGTGAACCAGATTTGCGGCTCGGCGCGTGCGAGCAAAGAAAAACCACTTTGCAGAGCGCGACGGCGAAACTGCTTATTCTGCTCGGCTGGTTTTTGCGGAGCTGCTGCACCAATCGCATTGGTCATAGTTGGCTCGCTCGCTTCCGAAAACGAATACGAACAAACTCGGCGATAGTATTGGCAATTAGCGTCAAAACGAACAGCAGCAAGGCGGCTAGAAACAGAGTTCGGAAGTGAGTGCTACCTTTGGCCGCTTCAGGGAGCTCGGTGGCGAGTGTCGCGCTCAGCGTTCTGAAGCCATTGAACGGATTCCAATCCATAACTGGAGTATTGCCCGCCGCCATGAGCACGACCATCGTCTCGCCGACAGCGCGCCCCAGTCCGATCATGATCGCGCTAAACAAGCCGCTCATCGCACTCGGAACAACCACTCGCATCGTCGTCTGCCAAGGAGTCGCTCCACATCCAAGCGAAGCACTTCGCAATTGTTTTGGGACAGCTTGTAGTGCATCGTCGGAGATCGTGTAGATGATTGGGATTACACAGAAGCCCAGCGCTATGCCAACCAGCAGCGCATTGCGATCCTGGTAATTACCAAAAACCGAGCCGCGAGCGTCGAGTCCGAAGGAACTCAAAATTACTGCGAACAGCCAGGCGAGAGCAAGCACTGAGAAAGTTGCAAGCAGTAAACGCAGCAAGCTATACACTGCAAAACCGCGTGGTGTGCTGCGGACTGCGATCATTCGTGTCCATTCGGCCAATGGTCCAAGCATCAAAAATGCAACTAAGCAACAATTCAGCGGAATGAAAACTAAAATCCATCCGCCCGTGGCGCTTCCAGAACCACTGTTAATCCAGTTGACTAAATCGCCATCGAACAGCGCCCGTCCTATCATGGGACTGAACATCGCTGTGAACCAAATACTGATTGGCAAGCAAGCGATCAAAGCGAACAATCGAATACGTTCCCAACGGACTATTTTGTCTAGTGGCATAAGATTCCATAGATGGCCCGCAAGAATAAAACTGAAGGGCACAGCAATGATTGACATCAGGACTGATAGTAGATGACTTTGAAGCAGCGGTGCAATCACTAAAGCGGCCACGAATCCAAGCACTACGCTCGGCAGGCTGGCCATCATCTCCACTACCGGCTTAACTCGCGATCGAGCGACCGCCGACAAAAATTCGCTTGTATAAATCGCCGCCATTAGCGCGAGGGGAACACTGACTAACATAGCGTACAATGTCGCCTTGAGCGTCCCGAAGACGAGCGGCATCAAGCTCAACTTCGATTCGGCTTTTTCAGTCCCGGCTGAAGATTGCCAAACGTACTGCGGTTCTGAATATCCTTCGTACCACACGGAACCAAAAAAAGTGGCTAGGGACGATTCCGGATGCGGAATTTTCAAAGGTGTAATGGCCAGTCTGCCTTCACCGATTGCCACCATTGCGTCGTCGCCAGGATCAATTGCAGTGAATTGAGTTTGCTCAGCGAGCGGACTCTTCGTGCTCAGCAGCAAGTCGTTTGTAGTCACAAACACCAAGCTCGTTTCGCCGGCAGAGTCAACGATTGAAGCCATATGATTTTTCTGGCTACTGCTGATTGAACGAATGGGAAGTTTAGAGATCAACAGTTCATGAGCGGGCACCAACTGAAAACCGTCGGATGTCGAAGTATGTGCGTTGTCGTCGTCCGATTCTTGGGGACGCAAAATGTTCCAGCCGATGACTCGGCCCAAATCATCGCCGCAAAGCAATGTTTGCCGTGCTAGCAAGGGCGTTGAAGCGGTGAGCTCCCCGCCACCGACCAGTCCGCTTGCCGATTCAACCAACTGCGGACTTTCCCCAGCCAAGGCAAACCGATCAAGTGTTCCGTTGGGCCACGCGACAACTGCGTGCTCTTCTCCGTTTAGCAACGTGAGCGACAGCGGTCCACCTTTTGCGGTGCGACTGTTTAACTTCTGACGAGTGACCACAAGTGATTCGGTGAATTTCTTACCGATTGGGGCTTTCTTGCGAGACATCGTTCCAAACGCCAGTTCATCGCCAACGATCGCGATCACATGTGATTTGGATTGTTGAGCCGATTGCGAGGGAGGCGGTCCAAGGTAGTCGATCATTGAAACTGGGGCGTTCCCCAAACTCTTGGGCGCACTCCACACCGGTGCCGTGAATTGAGTTCGTCGAACACGGGTGTCGTCAAACCGTTGGAAGACTTGCCCGTCGTGAATGGCGGTAGGCTCCGCTTCGGTTACTTTTACATCGGGCGGCAACTCGGACGTGTTCAGCAAGTCGTACTTGAACCCTATTTCTGCAACTTGATAGCTTCCGTCACTGAATCCAAGCACCAAGGTTGAACGATCGATCGAAAGGTGCGATGTAGTAACTTTTCGCTCTTCAGACTCCGGGCTCGGGTGCTCCACCAGCGGCTCGCCGGACCGCGTTGCATGGACAGAAAATTTACCCGAGGCATCGGTACCCCAGATAAGCAATTCGTGCTCGTCCAGTCCAACATGCTTGAACGTCGGGGTATCAAAAGTTCGCCATTGCGGGGCCGATGGCCTTTGAAAGAGTGGCCAAGCAGTTCCCAACAAGACGAGCACGACCAACATGATCGCCGCGATGGTCCCAATGCCACCCACAGCGATCAACTTAGAAGCAAACGCGTCCCCGAACTTTACCGTCCAAGGTGTCTGTTTGCGGCGGCGAACTCCAGCATAGGCATCTACCGTCACACAGATTCCCTACAAAAAACTCTCGACAAAAACCCTGAAATGTGTGCTTTAAAACGCCCATAGTATCCCATCATTCCGCATTTCAGCCAGCCGTCTAAGCCGAACCGCGGACCGGCGCAAAAATCTGCATTGGCTGCCGTCAAATTTCGGTCGGAATCCTGTTTTCTCCACGTTTTCCAAGCCTTCGAAAACAGAAATGTAGAAATTGCTCTCACATCGCACTCGCCGAATTCGCGGAGATTATTGTTAAGGTTGTGTGAATATTTGTACACGTCAGCTGCGAGGAACGATCCAGCACGATTCGTGCTTGTTCATGCCAATATGCGGATAGTAGCCGACGGCCTTGGGCGCAGCCAAAAGAACGAGCATGGTATTGAGCCCCGCTGCCACGTGCGTAAGCCGCATGAGTTCCCGGCCGATTCCCCGCTTTTGAAACTCAGTGTCCACCGCCAATTCCGAGAGATAGGTGCAGTAAGCGAAATCAGAAATTGCTCGCGATACACCAACCAGTAATCCATTGTGTCGCGCCGCGTAGATCACCTGGGCTCCCTTCAGCATTCCAGCGATCGTTTCCGGTTGATCCACCGGTCGACGCTCCGCCAAAGTACTTCGTCGAAGCACATCGACAAACTCGGCCGATGTCAAACCCGGCTCCAAAGCGTATGCAATCTCCATTAGCTACTCCGCTTGCGATTCAATAAAGTCCACCAAGACACTTGCGGGTAGAAATCGTGCCAACTTTGCACCTGAATCATCGGCGTTGCTTCCCAGATGCATGCCGACAACACGACACTCATCGGCACTCTTGTGAACAATCCAAGGATCCGCGCCGACAACTTTGAGAGTGTCAGCTAGTCGAAACAGATGTAAACTTCCAATCGACGGCAGTCCAATTTCGGTCGAACCATTGGTTTCCAAGGAAGCATGCTTGGCCGTTACCAAATACATTCTTTCCCCATGACGAACAAAGAATGCGGTGCAGAGTTTCCGTTGGTTTCCGTGAGCCGAAGCGACGGAAGCGACACGTTCAAATCGAGTTAACGCAGCATCCTGAGCAAGAAGGCGACCATTCTCTAAAACGAGGGCCATCGCAGTAAGCACGCTCGCTGTCAGAATCGTTTTGCTCAACATGATACTAGCCCATCCAACTATCGATCGCAGTAGCTAGACAAAATCCGAAACTGATGACAGCGTTAACTTGAAAAAATGCTACGTTGACGCGTCCCAGATCTTTTGCGTTCACCAGTGCATGTTGCGTTATCACAAGCACAGTCACTCCAGCTAGAGCGGCCCAGTAAAACCAACCAAGTCGCAGTTCTTTAAAACTCGGCAAGAAGCATAGCACTAAAAGCATAACAATGTGAAGTCCAGCAGCCATTCGAAGTGCACCGGCTACTCCTAACCGACCCGGAATGCTGTGAAGTTTTTGGCCGCGATCAAAATCAGCATCCTGGCACGCGTAGATGATGTCGAACCCTGATACCCAAAACGCGATCGCCAGTCCCAAACAAAGCGCCGGATACAGATCGCTTGGATCCGTTATCAGCGTCTCGCCTCGAATCGCAACCCACACGCAAATCGGTGACAAAGCCAGTGCGAATCCAAGCCAAAGATGAGCCGCTGAAGTAAAACGTTTGGCGTAGCTGTAACCACAAATCCAAGCCAGAACCGGCAGCGACCACGTCAGCGGCAACCAGTTCGGAAGAAACAGCAAACACGCCAGCACGAACAGTGCACTCGTGGCCGCAAAAAACACCCAAACTTGTCGCGGACTCAAGTCACCGGCTGGAATGTGACGTCGGGCTGTGCGAGGATTCATCGCATCGATTCGCGCGTCGACGAGTCGGTTGAAGGCCATCGCTGCGGACCGAGCCATCACCATGCACGAGAGAACACCCAGCAAGCGGCTGCACCAGATCACAGTTGATAACTCAGTCGTTCTCGGAACTACAGCAGCCAGCACACACGCCAGGGCGGCGAAGGGCAGTGCGAAAACAGTATGACTAAAACGAATCAATTCCAAAAAACGCCGCACAAGGCCCGGTTCCCCTTTTACAGGCCCGAGC
>JANNNN010000171.1:0-8571 GCA_031398555.1 Planctomycetia bacterium
GGACCGCATCCCTATCAGCGCGACAAGATGGCCGTACGCCGCGATCACCCTGAAAGCCGCGAATCGGAAACGCATTTTGAAGTCATGCGAAGATTCGAAGGTATGACAGTTGTTAAAGTGTTTCCGAAAACGGGTCGTACACATCAAATTCGGGTGCATTTGTCCCACAACGGAACCGGGGTGCTCTGTGATCGCCTGTACGCCGGTCATGCGAGAATCACGCGAGGTGAACTGCTTCGCCGTCGCGCGCTGCGTGAGCCGCCACAACCTGGCGACGACGATGTAGTGCTAGAACGCCAAGCCTTACATGCTCGCCGGATCGAATTTACCCACCCCGTAACCGATCAACGCATTACGCTTGAAAGCCCCATCCCGGCCGACATTCAAGGTGTGATCGATATTCTTCAGTCAGCCGTAAAATAACCAAGAATTTTGCGTAGCAACGAATCTAGATTTCAATCGAAGGCCAACATGGTCTGGGAAGATGCTTTCTCAGCAACTCGGCGTGCCACCCACGCCGCACAGCCAACTGCGCCAGCATCGTCACCAAGCTTAGCGCACTTAATCTCAAATTCATTGCGATAACATTCAAAGACGCTCTTCTTCGCCACTCGCGTGATTTCTTTCAGGAAAAGATCAGGCATCGCTTCAACCAGTCCGCCACCGAGGACAATTACATCTGGGCAGATTAGTAAAACAACATTGGCAATCGCATAGCCGATCATTTCACAGGCATCTTCGACAACACGCAGCGCCTGTTTGTCACCTTTTTCAATCGCTTCAGCGATCACCTTGCTGCGAATCGCGCCCAACTCAGTACCAACGGCTTTTTGCAAATGAGGCGACTCACCGCGAAAGGCTAACTTTGCTAACTCGCCTGAGATCGCCAAACGACTTGCTTCGGGTTCAAGTGTTCCGTGCATACCGTTGGCACCAACACGTGGCGAACCGCAAATTTTGATGTGACCGACTTCCATCGCGCTCAGCACTTTTCCACGCAGAATCTGCCCATCATAAACGCAACCACCACCAATCCCGGTACCAGGGAAAATTCCAAACGCAGACCGCGAACCTTTGGCTGCACCCGCTACGTACTCGCCGTACACACCCGCGTCGACATCGTTCAGCACCGCGACGTGGCATTTGAATTTGTCTTGCAGAAACTTGCCAACCGGTACATTGGACCAGCCTAGATTTACCGCAACTCGCACGACTCCTTTATCCCATTCGACTGGTCCCGGGCAACCGATTCCGATTCCCTTCAGCTTCGTGGCATCAATACCCGCCTCTTCGATTAACTTGCGAATCATCGATTCGATACGTTCCAGCCCATTTTCGACCCCCAGTTCTCCGCGTGTGCGTTTGCGGCGACTGGCTAGTGGTTTCATCGACTGGTCAAAAAGAGTGCACAGCATCTTAGTGCCACCCAAGTCGAATCCAATCCAATAGTGATTTTCCTCATTGGCCACAGGCGCCGCTCCTAGCTATCGATCAGGGGTGTTGTGTTAAAAACTTTCGTTGTCGCTTATTGTGATACAGTCTCAGCATTTGCGAAAACCCTGACGAGCAGGTTTTGCCACAAAACTTTGGCTAACAGGCCTGCCGACCTGGGCACGGTGGCGATTTTCCAGTCTAGGATAAGCGCTACTGACATTCTAAGGCTCAGTGCATGTCCCAAAAGGTGGGGCGCTCTAGCGATTTCTAAAGAAAACGCCCCCTCCCAGTGAATAAACGCACAATCAGCGGACATTTACTTCCAGCGACAAAGTAAAGGAAGGCTTAGCGGGTGAATTCTCCTGATCGCACAGATGGCTCGAACGCGAACCAAATTGCCGAAAAAGTTGCAGCCTTGCACGAAGAGTGCTCGCCGCAGCTGCTTAGGTTAGCTTGGGCGATTGTTCGCGACTGGGGGTTGGCAGCGGATGCCGTGCAGGAAACTTTCGCTCTCTTTGCTCAAAAACATGACACGATCGAAGCCACTCACCAGCGAGGTTGGTTGTTCAAGACCGTTCAGTTCCAAGCCCTCAACCAGCGCCGCAGCCAACTGCGTTCACATCAACTGATCGACCGATTACGCGAAGAACCCACGGTCTACTCGACTCGATCCACCGCAGTGAACCAAATTCAAATCGAACAACTACATGTCGCCATTAAAAATCTGTCACCCGAACAACGACAAGTGGTCCAATTGCGACTAGCCGATGAACTTAGCTTTGCAGATATCGCCAAACAATTGAATTTGCCGTTAGGAACAGTCCTCTCGCGTATGCGATTGGCACTCGAAAAACTACGTAGGAAATTGCCAGCCGATGAGCACTGATCCAGCCAATAACCGAAACGCGCAATGGGAAGTAGATCGATACATATTGTCCGATCCATCTTTTGATCGCGATGCATTTGAACAACGAATGCTTGCAGACCTTGCGCTCGCCGAACAAGTAGTGGCCTCGGTCGCAGACCTGCAAGCGCTCTCCGCTGCTGCCCGGTTGCCCTTTGACGTATCCACGAATCCACCCGCCATTGCAGCATCGACCAACCCCGCACAACCGGCTTCTAAAAATCCGATTGGACTAAACACCAGCCGTTGGGCAATATTGGTCAGTGCCGCCGTCGTACTGATGGCATTTTCTGTCTGGCAACTCCGCAATACTCCCAATGACGAACAACTTTCACAGATCGCCGACAATTGGGTTGCCATCGAAGGCTTAACCACAGCTGAGTCGTTGGAGTTGATCACTTCAGAAGATCAGACCACTGAAATTCAAAGCGATGCAGAAGCCCTCGAACAATCCGATTGGTTGGTTGAAGCGGCGCGTGAATTCTACCTTGCGAAAAACGAGGGGGCTGCGGGATGATTCAACCAATAAAATTGCTGCTGACGCCAAGTCTTATCGCACTGAGCTTCACAGCGTTTGCACTCGCCACAGAACCGACTACGGATTCTCTAAGTCAAGTAGGGGCTTTGGCGCAGGGCAACACTCAATCCGAGAATGCCGGGCTACGCAAGAACGAAAGCCCATCGGAAATCACGCAGCCCGCTGAAAGACCAAGCAAAAGTGATGCTGAAGTAACGATTGATGAGCAGCGACTTTTGGAATTTGTTGAGCAGCACCAGCAACCGTTGCTCAAACTACTTCGATTTATGAAAAAGAAGCAGCCACAACAGTATCAGCAAGCGCTCAAAGAACTTGCCCGCGTCAAACAACGTTTGACGACACTTGAGAAACGAGATTCGGAAAGTCATGCCATCGAATTGGAACTTTGGCAAGTGCGGTCGAATCTCCGTATGCTTGTCGCCGAAATATTGGTTTCTGAAAAAGACTCACAAGTCAAGCTTAAGAAACAATTGCATGCGCTAGTTGAAAAAGAACTCGACCTCGAAACCCGCCGGTTGACGCTGGAGCAGAAACGCATGGAGCAACGCCTCGCAACTGTTCATTCTCAGCTTGCCGAACGAACTGAAAACCGCGATGCGGCACTCTCAAAGGCGATTAAGACTTGGGAGAATCGCGCATTCAAGTTACCGACACGCGCAAAGAAACAGTAGCTGGTTTCGTTAGAAACCGGGCAAAGCACTAAACTCATATTTCTAACAACAACCTTTGCAGAACAAACCGCTGCACCGAGATAAAACTAAATGCCTTACCGAAATTCAAAATTGGTTCTGTTGATCGCAACAAGCAGCTTGATTGCTATTGCGTTCAACGACCGCACTACGATGTCTGCGGAGCCTACGACCCCGACAATTGCCCCCATATACGAACGCTTCGCTGCCCAAGCTGGGCAGGCCCCGAAATCCGATGAAGTACCCGATTTCCAGCGTCACGTATCGCCCCTATTAGGAAGACTTGGCTGCAACGGTCGCGCTTGCCACGGTTCTTTTCAGGGGCAAGGCGGCTTTCGGCTGTCTCTGTTTGGTTACGATTTCAAAGCCGATCACGATGCGTTGCTCGAATCGGGTTCCGGTCGTGTAGATCTCGACAAAATTCTCGATAGTCTCGTTCTTACAAAGCCAGTGGATGCCGATGCCCATGAAGGCGGTAAACGTTTCGAAAAGGATGGATGGGAATACTGGGTTCTAAGGCGATGGATCGAATCGCGAGCGACCTATGACGCCAAGAAAATGCAAAAAATTCAAAAGCTCCAAGTACTGCCGGCTGAGATTCGTTTCTCCGACAAAGAACAGAAACAACCGCTAAAAGTGATTGCGATTTGGGCAGACGGAACATCCGAGGACGTTACTTGTCTCTGCCGCTACCAATCAAACGATTCGGCTATCGCCACGATTGACGAAACCGGTCTGGTATCGAGCGGCGAGTGCGGTGATACCCATGTGGTGGTTTCCTACGACAACGCAGTGATTCCAGTCCTCGTTCTCCAGCCGCTATCAAATCAAGTCGATGAGCAATATCCGCCGACTTCAGCACCCACCAACATTGATCGATTAGTGGTGGATAAACTGCGAAAGCTCGGCATCGTAGCGTCCGAGATTTGCACTGACGAAGAATTCTTGCGACGCGCATCGCTCGACGTGACCGGCACGTTGCCGACCGCAAAGGAAGTGATCGCTTTTTCCACCGACCGCGACCCCGCAAAGCGTTCAAAGAAGATCGAAGAGCTGCTTAGTCGACCAACCTATGCCGCCCAGTGGACCACTTTTCTATGCGACATTACTGGAAACAATGACGATCAACTTCGCAACTTCTTTCCGCAAGGAGTCGATCCAAGCACTCAGTGGTATCGCTGGATCTACGAACGCATCGCAAACAACTCGCCTTACGATGAAATTGTTGAAGGCTTGGTGACCGCAACCAGTCGCACTCCGAACGAGTCCTATCGCGAGTACTGCGAAGCGATGACGGAAGCGTGCAAAGACAAAACTGGCGACAAATTCGCAGATCGCCCAACCATGATGCACTTTTGGGCGCGAAACAATTTTAAGACCAGTGAAGATCGCGTAATCGGCTTTGCTTATTCATTCCTAGGTGTCCGAATTCAGTGCGCGCAGTGTCACAAGCATCCCTTTGATCAATGGTCGAAGTCGGATTTTGACAACTTCGAGCGACTGTTCAACGGCGTGCAAGCCAATCAGAACAGCATGGCGAGCGACGCCAAGAAAGAGTATAGCGCGATAATCGACGATTTGCATATCGACAAGAGCCTTAAAGGCAATCAGCTTCGCAAAGCAGTCGGTGAAATGATGCGCGATGATACGAAGGGCCTAACCTTCCCATTCCCTGAACTCGTTGTGAACAATCGTCAAAATGACAAGAAGAAGGACAAAGAGAAGGGCGGCAAAGAACCTCCTATCACGAAAGCGAAACTGCTGGGAGCGGACTGGGTTTCGTTGGATACAAAGGATGTTCGCGCAAAGCTCATGGACTGGCTCCGAGCTCCTGAAAATCCCTACTTCGCAAAAGCAATCGTCAATCGCGTTTGGGCGGCCTACTTTAGCGTCGGTATCGTCAACCCACCCGACGATTTGAACTTAGCCAACGCGCCCAGCAATGCTCCGCTGCTCGATTACTTGGCTGACGGTTTTCGCGAGCACAAGTACGATCTCAAATGGCTGCACCGGGAAATTCTAAACTCGGATACTTACCAACGCTCTTGGAATACCAACGAAACCAATCAGCACGACAAACGAAACTTCAGCCATAGCCTTTTGCGGCGGATTTCTGCTGAGGCCACACACGACTCGGTTCGTATGGCACTCGCGAACGATAAATTGGCCGAAGAATCGAGCTCTTTGCTTACCAGTCGCGCACTGACTCACGGTGGCTCGAGTAGCCAAGCGCCCCGTGATGATATGAGCTACGCGCTGTCCGTCTTTGGCCGCAGTATTCGCGAAAGCAATTGCGACTGCGACCGATCTAGCGAACCAAGCTTATTGCAAACAGTGTTCTTGCTCAACGATAAAGCTGTATTAGGCTGGCTTAGCGATCCACGTGAGAGTTGGGTTGCTTCGGTTGCGGAAAAGTACTCTTGGCCCAAACCGCAGGGACAGGAACGCCCCAATAAGATGAATGACAGCGCTGCTATTCGCGTGGCTGAACAATTAGACAAGCTTGAGCAGCAGTTGGTGAAACTCGATGCGCGTCTTTCCGAAGCAAAAGCCAAAGTTCAGAGCCCACTGGTCTCAACTTTGGAAGAACGCAAACAGCAGATTCTGAAGCAGAAACAGAAAATGGAAAGTTCTAATCCAGCCGTCGCAAAGAAAGTGGATTTGCAAAATGCGAATTCAGGATCAACATCCAACTCGGCGGCCCGTATGACCGAAGATCAAGCGCTTTGGATCACCGAAAATGCTTATTTGCGAAGCCTTTCGCGTAAACCCAATACCTCCGAAATTAGCATCGCTGTCAACTACCTGCGATCCGAAGGCAACCCGACCACTGCGACCGGAAATTTGATGTGGAGCTTGTTGAACACCAAAGAGTTCATCATCAACCATTAGATTCCCAAGGTGCTGGAATTCGTTACCCATCCCTGCAAATACAAACGTACCATAGTACATACCAAACTGACAACGGACACTTAACATGACCCTTCATCGAACTTGCGACGGAAGCTCCCGGCGTGATTTCCTACGAGTTGGAACGCTGTCAACCGCGGGATTTACCCTGGCTAATTACCTGAGATTGGCTGAAGCGGGCGAAGTTGGAACGGCTAAAGGCAAAGCAGCCATTTTCATCGATCTAAACGGCGGCCCCTCTCACATCGACTCTTTCGATCCCAAGCCCAACGCACCTGACGATATACGAAGCAAATTCAAAACGATCTCGACCAATGTTTCGGGTATTCAAGTCTGCGAACATTTGCCCAAGCTAGCTCAGTGTGCCGACAAGTTTACAATCCTCCGCGGTGTTAGCCACACCCTGGCCGCGCACCGTCTCGGCAGCGAATATGTCAACACTGGTAGCCGACCCTTAGCATCGCTCGAGTATCCCGGTTACGGTGCAGTTATCACTAAAGAGATGCCCGTCGCCGCCGATCTGCCTCCGTTTGTCGCCATTCCACGCGGCAATCAACGCTCCGGTTTCCTGGGCATTCAGTATGCTCCTATGAACACTGGTGCGACGCCCGTGGCAGGACAACCGTTCTCAGTCCGCGGCATTTCGCTTGGCAATGGTGTGACGGTTGAAACGATCGAGCGCCGCCAAGGCTTGCTGGCGGATCTCGATCAAGCGTTCAAACATATGGATGAAGACGACCAGTTGCTCGAAGGCTTAGATCGGTTCAATGAAAAGGCGTTCGACATGATCAAGAGTCCGCGGGCTCGTGAAGCCTTCGATATCAGCCGGGAAGAGGCTACATTTTCCAAACAGTTTGATTCCGATCCGTTCTCTCAGAGCTGCTTGCTCGCCGTTCGCTTGATTGAAGCGGGAGTGAGATTTGTTTCCTTATCGCTTGGCGGCTGGGACACGCATACCGACAATTTTTCCAAACTTAGCACCAAGCTATTGCCGCAATTGGACGCTGGGCTCTCAAGTCTCTACAACGGTCTTACGCAACGCGGCCTGCTCGAATCCACATCCGTCATGGCCACCGGTGAATTTGGCCGCACACCAAAAATCAATGATCGCTCCGCTGAAGGCGGCCGCGACCATTATCCACGCTGTATGTTCATGCTCATGGCCGGCGGTGGTATGCGAGGCGGTCAAGTGATCGGCGAGAGCGACGAAACCGCCGCTGGTCCGCTACATGACGCCATCACACCCGACGATGCCGCAGCATCGTTCTACCACAGCCTTGGCATCGACCCCGCCCGGGAGTATCACACTGAAACCGGCCGACCCATCACTCTCGTTCGCAACGGACATATAATCAAGCAGTTATTTACGTAGTGTGACTTTTGATTACTGAAGTTCAAAGACGTAGTGACTGAGTCGCCCCCTTCGGAGACGGAATTTTTAATAGCCAAGCTCTTCGATCGTATGAGGAAATCATCGTTACCGAAAATGTGCTCGATGCTTGGACGTTTTATTCAGCCGGACATGCTAACGTCGTCTGTGGCGCGATGGATGTTGCTGATTTCAAACACGTAAAGCGGGTGCTGTTAACTTCCGACACGATTGATTGCGAAGCCTTCGGCGGTTGCGAAATCTATCGTGTCAAATTCCCAGTCGGGCAATCAGCCCATACTGATCTTCTGGCTCAAAGCGATAATCAAGCCGATCCGCTCGGAGTGATCATTCGCGCAGCGGGCTGGGAGAGTCGAACGAATTCGCTTGAACAAATGGAACGGGAGTGCGAGGCTCCTGCCGAGCTAGTTTCCAGTAGATCAATATCAGCCCCTGATGTCTTATGTGACAACGAAAGCGATCAGCAGGCCGGGATAATGCCGCAGAGTCTCGCTCGGCAGGAGCCTCGCACTCCCGAAAATGCACCGCCGGACTTAAGACCACTCGCTTCACCGGTCATCGCTTCACTCCGAATCGATTCAGTACCGCAACTCCTCATCCCCCGGCCCCTTAGTATGTAGCGACGTTACCTGATTGGTACAGATCGAGTAGGATTGTGCCAAGGAAACGAAAGATACCTAACGTCTTGCAGATCGACACCCCTTTG
>JANNNN010000201.1:0-3245 GCA_031398555.1 Planctomycetia bacterium
CGTCTTGCTGCTCGATCTCGCCACCGGCAACGAGGTCTTCAGCAAGCCGGTCGGGGAAACCGGTGACCTGCACGCGGCGATCGCCCCGGACGGGAGCTGCATCGTCGTCGGCCAGAGTTCCCGGCTCTGGACCCTGAACATGGATGGCTCGCCGGGTATCGAATTCGCCTGGGACAAATACAACGTCAATACTAACTGGGCTGCGGTCGTCGGCCAGCTGGCCTTCTCACCCGACTCCAGCCGCCTCGCGACAGCTACGGCCGAAGGCTGGATCTACGTGTGGGATGTAGCGACCGGCGAGCTGATCCAGTTGATGCGGGTTGATGACGAGCCGCTGAAGGACTTGGCGTTTTCCCTTTCGGGTCAAAACATCGTTACCTGCACCGCGGAGTTCGAGGGGGAATATGATTCGACCGGCTACGCCGAGGTCTGGCCAGCGCCAGATACCGACTCTTTGATTGCCCTTGCGCAACAGCGCACATTCCGTTCGATTACACCGGAAGAGCTCGTCCAATACGGGTTGTCCGAGAAGGATGCAACGGGCTCTGCCGCAAGCATGTTCCACTTGGCCCGGCGCTGATTGCAGGTGCCCGGAACACGGGGTAGGTTACCGGTGAGGGTGTTCGTCGCCTTTGTCTGTTGAGTTCTATAAGCTCAAGCGAAAGCGGTTTGTCACGCGGCACCAATCTGCTTGCCGGGATTTCACCCGTGAGGCCCAACAATCCGTTTCAGCCGACGTACCGCAAGCGGTGCGCCGCTGAACGCGAGCGTTATACATCGCCACAGAACAGACCAAACATCTGCTCCACCGATTCAATGATTGGGCCTTCCGGTCCCATGTCCAAATCTCCAAGTGCAACCACCGCAAAGCCTCCTTGCTTGAAATTGTTTCCTGCAAGGGAGATCATATCCGCATATGATTAACCGGTGATCAACCTCATCACTAAATCGAGTTGCTAGCCTTTAACGGCAAAATGGGAATGCACCCTCTTCGAAGCGTACCACAAAACTCCTTCACGCATTGTGCTACATAAGCTCACTCCCTTTTTGCAGGACGAGCGAGAGACGGTCTCCGGGAAGGGCTCAATGGTATTCCAAACATCGACATGGTTGAGATCAACGTGGACGACGCGATGCGATATGTCGCATCAGTTGTCGGTCCAAACGGCGCGCTGAAGCAGGATACTTATCCGGTTCGGCGCGGCACCGTCATTAAAATGGAAGACTACACCGGTCTGCTGTGGATACATGGTGCGACCAGCGCGTTGCAGGGGAGTCGCCCATATTTTCAGGGTAAGCGACGCATTCCTTCCTGCACCTGTTCTCTTACGACGGCATTCAGGAACAATGGATCTTGCAGTCTTGGCTGAGGAAATCCTCGGACTTTCCAAAATGAACTGGAATTCGGCAGACCTTTATACTCGCCTTCCCGCGAGTGTTAATTCTTCAAAGCAGATTGCACAGCTAGGCGTTTTACTGAATCGCTTTGGCCCAATGCCCTACGACTTCCGCCTTTTCATTTAGATTCCTCAGGAAACCCTCAGGACGAACCGTCCTGAGTCAGTTGTACACAACCCCAATTCCAAAATCACTCGCACCGGTTGGGGTGACGAATGGCACTTAGTTAGTCGTAACTGATTATCAGCGAATGGTCTATACAAAAAGAGCCTCACCTGCCTAGATGGAATTATCACAGCTCCATCATTGGCAGGGAGGCCACAGAATGAATAGTTTGAACCATGGGCGGTTTCAGCAACAGATCAAATTCTTGAGGCGACAATTTCTTCAGGACGGTGATTTGCCGTTTACGAAGGTACTAACCAGCGCAAGCATTGCAAAAAATTGTTCAGCTGGCAGGGCTGAACTGGCGGGAGCGTATCTTCACGCCCATTGTCACGCTTTGGGTTTTTCTGGGGCAAGTTTTAAGTGCCGACAATTGTTGCCTAGCGGCTGTTGCACGTTTGAACGCGTACCGTGTCTCGCTTGGCTTGTCACCTGGCTCACCAGCGACTGGCGGTTATTGCCAAGCGAGAAAGCGGCTTCCGGAGAAGTTTTTTGCTGCCGTCGCTCGACATACCGGAATGGAAATCGAGAAAGCGGTTGAGACTCCATGGTTATGGATGAAGCGCAGGGTCCTGATGTTCGACGGAACAATTGTTTCCATGCCGGATACTGAAGAAAATCAAGCAGAATATCCACAACCTTCATCGCAGAAGCCTGGAGTTGGATTCCCACTCGCTCGCATTGCAGCCATATTTTCATTGGCGACGGGAGCTGTCATCGATATTGGAATCGCGGCCTATTCTGGCAAGAGCCAAGGCGAGCTCAGCCTACTCAGGCAACTCATTGGAGTCTTTCTTCCTGGTGATGTGATGTTGGCGGATCGCTTGATGTGTTCTTGGCGCGAGATGGCAATGTTGAAATCACGCGGAGTCGATGTTGTGACACGTCTTACGTCACATCGAACTGCAGATTTCAGAACTGGAAAGAGGCTCGCCAAAGGCGACCACATCGTAAGATGGGTTAAGCCGAGTCTCAGGGAAGTAGAGTTTGCGGATGATGACTTTCCAGATTATTTGGACGTACGCGAGACGCGAATAACAGTTGACCATGCGGGCTTCCGAGCGCTCACCATAATTCTTGTAACAACACTCTTAGATGACAAACTGATCACGACAGAGGATCTTCAACAACTCTACAGGGCGAGATGGCACAACGAACTTGATCTGAGGGCACTCAAGGAAACTCTTCAAATGGATATCCTTCGCTGCAAGACACCTGAGTTGATCCGCAAGGAAATTTGGACGCACATCATTAGCTACAACCTAATTCGAGCGATAATCGCTCAATCTGCAATGAAGCATGGCATCGAACCGCGAACTATCAGCTTCAAAGGCGCTTTGCAAACTCTCCTTGCATTTCAGCCACTTATCAAAGCGATTGGCCGCGATAACGCCAGGCTTAGGATGGAAGTCTTCCGTCAAGTCCTCGACGCAATTGCCACCCATCGCGTTGCGAATCGGCCTGATCGGTTCGAACCTCGGCTTCGCAAACGACGCGACGGAGCTTACGACCTACTCACCAAGCCAAGACACGTTGCCAAGAACGAAATTCAACAAAAGCTGAATCACTAACTAAGTGCCATTCGTGGGGCACGCCGGAGCAGCGGCTTGCATCTAACAAATCGCTCCGGCCTAATATTGCGTCGAGTTTGTGAGGCCAAATTCTAGCAAGTTCGAGCTGAG
>JANNNN010000238.1:0-4419 GCA_031398555.1 Planctomycetia bacterium
CGCAGGACGGCGTAGTGCAAACCGGAAGAAGTCGTTGTCAAAGCCGTGGGAGGGCTAGCGTCGCTAGCGCCTACGGCACGGTCTGATGTGGATGCGTTAGGCGGTACAACTGGCAGGGTGGTCGTCGTTGGAGTCGCCGTGATTCCGGCTTCAGTAGGCGTACCGATAATTCGCAATAGTCTCATTGACGATTGTTGGCCGAGCGTCATAACGCGAGCCGCGTTGGAAACCGGTACTGTACCGGTCAGATTCGCTGAACTGCTGTTAGTAATGTCAACAACTAGTGAGTCTCCAGCACTGTTTGTTTTCACTGCAACATTTTTCAGACCCGCCCAGTCTCCTTGAGCCGCGTACCAACTTTGAGTGCCATCGGCATTCAATGCAACGGTCAGGCTGTTCTTTGGAGTCGAACCCAAGAAGTCGCGAATGTCAAAGTAAGCAGGCATAAGACTGCCAACTGTAATGTTGTTGTTCAGTTGATTGCCGCTGGTGGCAGCGGAGGAAACTTGTATTGATTGCGCCGAGTCGTGCAAGAATGGGAGTGCGTCACGAGCAATCGTATAGTCGCCTGGAGCCAAGTTGCTGTAAGCGTAGGTGCCATCCGGTGCTACGGTTGAATCAAAAACTACTCTCTGGCCGGCATAGTCGGTTCCAGTTAATTGGAGACTCACTCCGCCGATGAAATTCGTTTGGTCTGTACCGTTACCACCGACAGTAATCTCACCGCCAATGGTTCGAGGCGTGAATGCTTGTGCAGTAACATTGACTGTCGCTGTGTCGGTCAGGGAACTACCATCACTGAGCGTGTAAGTGAAGGAGAAAGTCCCTTCGAAACTGGTGCTTGGGCTGGTATAGATCAGTGATTTGCTATCGGACGAGATCGCGATCGTGCCATTACCCGTAGGAGGTTGTGTGACGGCAGCAAGCGTTAGAGTTTCGCCCGTGTCAGGGTTCACATCGTTGGTTAACACGTTGATCGTCGTCGTCGGCACCGCTGTCTGAACTGTCGCGGAATCATCGACCGCGTTCGGGGCGTCATTGACGTTGGTAACTGTAAAGGTCATTTGACCGGTACTTGTAGCTCCTCGGCTATCTAGAAGCGCATAAGTGATCACTTCGGTTCCAGCGAAATTGAGGGCCGGTTTGTAGAGGACGGTCAAACCGTCGGTTGAAACACTGACTTGTGATCCTTTCGACGACGCTCCCACGCTATTGATTTTCAATGTTTCCCCAACATCACTGGTGGAATCATTGAGCAGTGGGTTGAAGCTCGCTTGCAGTGCGTCCTCAACAACCGTGAAACTATCACTTCCAGCGGTTGGCGGTGGATTTTCCTGTCCTACATTAACCGAGACTGTACCAGTCGCTGTGCCACCGCGTCCGTCGCTAAGTGTGTACGTGAATGATTCCGTTGGTCCCGCGAAACCAGTCCGCGGTGTGTAACGCAACGACAGGCCGCTTGGTCCGATCGTAATCGTTCCGCCTTGCGACCCAGTGCTCACGGCAGTTACAGTCAATGATTCTGAGGAGTTGGCATCGTTGCCCTTGGTGTCATTGGAAAGGACTTCGAAAACGTTTTGAGTGCTATTGGTGAACACATTAAACGTATCGTTAACTGCAACAGGCGGATCATTGACATCGGTGAGTTGAACGGTCACGGTCGCTGTTAGTTCTACGCCGTCCTGGTTGCGAGCGGTGTAGGTAAAGGATTCAACTCCGTTGAAATTTGCTGCGGAAGTGTAGTTCAGGGAAGTACCACCGGCTCCGATTGTAATTGTTCCGCCGCCGCTACCTGTTCCTACGGCAGTGATCGTCAACACCGCGCTGCCGGTCACCGTATCGTTGGTCAGCGGGTTGATGACTTGCACTCCGCTGTCTTCGTCAAAGTTAAACGTGTCGTTGACAAGTTGGAAATTTAGACCAACCGAGAAGCTACTGCTTCCAAAGCTGATCTCTGAATTGGGTACTTCCGTACTTGTTTCAAACAAAAGTACATCGCTCAAGCTGTCATCTGGCGGATCCAAACGCAAGTTCGCATTTCCAGAGACCTTGGCACGGAAGGTTACTTCCGCAAGAAGGTACTTGTCACCATTGGTAGGCGACAAGATATTCACCGCCAGTCCCCCGAGTTCATTGATGAGACCCGATTGAACCGTCCCACTTGTGGAGTTGGTAAACACGCCGTGCGAAATCGGGTTCGAAGCAATGGGCTCAATAACGTTGTTGTCGAACAAGAGATCTGCAAATGCCGAGAAAACACCTTTCGCTTCGGTTCCGCTTCGTAGATCCTGTACGAACACCTGAACTTTAAAGTTTTGCCCAGCTGCAATTGTGGTGATTGGAGAACCGTTGGTATCGACAACTTGTAACGTCATACCCAAGCGTGGCTGACCGGCGACGGTCAACGAGACTTGTTGACTGGTTAGATTGCCGGCAGCATCAGTCAGGTTTAGGGAAAATGTCTGTACGCCGATTTGATCAACGGTCGGGCTCCAACTGATTGCTCCCGTTGCGGAATTAATCGATAGTCCGCTGGGCGCACTGGCAACGGTATAGGTCAAACCGCTGCCTTCTTCGGAGTGAGCCAAGTTTATGTTGACTGCTTGAGTAACAGGTACGCTGGTCGGGAAAGCACTAGAAGGAAGAACGGCCGGCCCGCTCGTATCGTAAGTTATAGCGAGACTTGGTGATTCACCGCTTTCCTGCGAATCCACCGTCTGCGTGGCGGTGAACAACATCGCCCCTTGCCCCAGGCCGGCAGGGTTGGTCACATTGACGGTAGTGGAAGTGCTTGTGGCCGTTGCTTGGCCAACCACATTTCCGCCAGCTTTTAATTTGACGGTAGCTCCAGCGACGGTACCTGTGACGGTAAACGACAGTGTGGTCGCGTTGGTAATATTGTCTGTGATGCTCACTCCCGAATCGTTGGCTGTCACCAAATCAATACTGGTCGGTGCGGTTGGTCCAACGAGGACTGTAACGACTTGTTCGTCTGTCTTGCTTCCGGTATCTGTGGCTGCGGTTTGGCTTACAGACGCTTTGAATTGCAGTTGGCCGCTAAAGCCAGCCGGCGGAGTAACCGTTGCAACTCCAGTTGTGCTATTGACCGTGACCGTAAAGTTTTCGCTTCCAAGCTTTGTCACTGCATAGGTTCGCGCATCTCCTTCAACGTCTTGACTGGTAAGCGTGACGTTTACGGGAGTGCCAGTCGAGGTGCTAATTACAGGGAAATCGTTTAGGAAAGGTGCACCATTAGCAGAGTCTTGTACAACGGTCGCTGTAAATGCCCGCGACGTAGAGTTGCCTTGAGAATCAGTGACCGTTACGGTAATCGTGGCTGATCCGGTGCCGGTTCCCGTTGGTTTTAACTGTACGACGCCGTTCTCAGTGTCTGTGAATATAGTCGCTGAGTTGATCGTGACAGGAAGATCGGGTTTGTTAAATGATCCCGTCGACGTCGTTTTCGTACGATCGACTGCTTGTCGAACTTTTTCGCCGTCAGTCAGTTGTCCAAAAATGGAATGATTGAAGTCCAAACTACGTGTTGGCGCAGCCGTTATAAAAAACTGCGAGTCGTTGGTATCGTCGTTAGATTTTGCAAAAGACAAAACGCCGGTCCGGTTGTGTTGCAAATCTACATTGAACTGATCAGCAAAGTCCGCGAGCGTTGAACCACCAGTGCCGTTTGCGAGAGGATCACCTGCTTGAAGAACGAACCCTTGTTCGACGCGATGGAAGGTTATCCCGTCATAAAATCCGCTATTGGTAAGCTCGATAATTCGACCTGTTGGTCGCGGAGCTTTGTCTTCAAAAAGCTGAAAAGTCATATCTCCAAAACTGGTATTTAATTTCCAGCTTCGGTTGCCCGTCAGCACTGTCGCACCGATCAAGCCCGGGTTACTTGAAGTTACAGTGATGGTCAGTGGGTTACCGTTAGGGTCATAACCGTCGATAGGAACCATGAGCGGCGAACCAATTCCAACGCTAACGTTCGGCAGCTCTTCAACAAAAGGATTGGATGACGTTGGAATTGTAAAGTTAGGATCTCTTAGTTGTTTTACCTTCGCTTCCAGCGCAGCAAGGGTCATTACTCCCTGAACTCGATTGGCCGCGCCATTACCAAAGTCCCAAGTCGGATATTGGGTAATGCCTTCAGTGATCCCTACCTGATTGGCAGTTCTATCGCCATTGGTTACTTCCACAAATGGTAAGTGCTTGGCTCCGTCCTGAAACAGGGCCTTTTGATCATTACAGTGCGGGCACCAATCTGCACCGTAAAAGGTAAAACCCGTATCGGCCAAGTATTTAGCAAAGGCGACCAAGTCGACCGCATCTTCGCCCTCGCCAACGAGCTCGCTTTCCCCTTCGCTCGCAGGCATGACTGCGGTTTGAGCAGTGTCTGCCGAGATTGAATAAACT
>JANNNN010000273.1:0-6351 GCA_031398555.1 Planctomycetia bacterium
ACTTCGACGCCAATCGCGGCTTGGTTCCCTACCGCGTTGTCTCACAATCCGATTTGAGGGTCTTGTTTCCGGGGGCGGAAGACAGCGGCTTGACGTTGCCGTCGGCCGAGTATCCAAACGTCGAGATCGCTGCAAATCTGTTTCGTAAGGCGTCGTACTTTTCGACCACGCTGCCGGGCCACGAGGTCGATTTGTCAAAGTCGCCCGAGGAGTTCCTTTATCGATTTGCCGCGCCCGAATTGGACGAATCGTTTGCGATCGCGGGTGAAAAACGGCCGGAGGATGGAGCAGCACCGGTGCCGGGAATCGGCGACGTGCGGCTGACTTGGGTCAATGGGAGACACGGTTTGACTCTGCCGGCAGTCGGCGGCACCGCCGATTTTTCGGGGCTATTGCCCGCGACGCCGACCAATCTGAAGGGAGTCGTCCCAATCCGACTCAACTCCCTAAAACTCAATGGGCTCGAGCCCGAGTCAAGTTTCACTTTCCAAGATTCAAATATTTCGCAGAAATTCGTCCGCTCGCAGGTTCCGATTGATCCGACTCCGCATGACAACAATCGTGACGAAAATCCCGCGACCGTTCGCAGCGTCACGGAAGTGACTGTGGGGGTCGCTGCCACTGTAGTCCTGCCGTCCGGCGGCGCCGTCCTCCCCTCGTTCACGATCAAGACGAGCACCTATGATCCAGCGAAACCCGCGATCATTCGCAACGGCCAGCCCCTATTGAATACGGCCGGAACCTTTGCCGGCGAGGAGCGTGTGGTGACCCTCGATGGCGCGGGCCACGTTGTGGCCGAGCCAAACCCCGACGTGGGCTGGTGCTCCGAAATAGTGAACAGCGGAACGGTCGAGGTCGAAGTACGTATCGAATCGCTGGACGTCGCTCACGTCAATCATTCTGTCGGCGGCGAAACCGATTTGACGCTGGATCTGATAGCGATTCCGGTCTCGACCACTGGCAAGGACGTCGTCACGCGTGATCCCCTTCAAGAGCGCTGGCGGCTCCATGATGGCCAAGGCGGCTGGCCGCGGCTGCTGGGTTTTTGGCTGTACCCCGTAAAGCTGTGGAAGTATTCCGTGTCGGGCAGCGATCGATTTGCGGACGTCGACGTGATACTAATGCGCAACCAGCCGCTGAATACTCAACCTCCCCTGGATTCGACGGGAATCGTTCGATTACGAATCACCAAACCCGCGAGTGGCGAAGGATCGGCTGCAATACTGGAAATGGAAAGCGGTACCGCAGGGCACTTCGAATTCACCTTTACCCCACCGCCCGAATCGAAAGGGAAGGGGATCGTACGCATCGCTGGCGACGTTCCGAAGCAAGACGTAGATTTCCGATCTACACTTTCTGCAAAACTGAAAACACTTGTCCTCGCATATCCGGCTGGAGATCTGGCGTATGATTTCGCGACCACCCAGCCCGCGGTCGAACTCAAATTCGGCACCGTCACGTTTGAGGTTCAAGAGCGCGTGGACGGCGGTCTGACGACAATCATCGCCGAAACAACCATCGCGCGCGACATTGCCGATGGCACCTCGGGAAATGCCTTGGAGAAATATACCATCAAGTGGCGGGAAAAGACTCGCCCTTGGCTTTTGAACTGGTCTGCGGAAGCCGGCAATCGATCGGAGTGGTCACTGCAGCTCGCCATTGATTCCGATCCTGACGCAATGAAGATCCCCTTGGACTCTGGTGCAGCACTCGGAAACCGCCGCGTGGTTTTCAAACCCGAAGGGACCGTCATCGAATCGCAGGCCGTCCAAACGTCTTCCTGGTGGCAGCGTGTTCCCGGTGTGGACGATGGAGGTTTTGTCGCCGCTGCGTTCAATCCGAATGGCAACGAAATGGTTCTCGCGGGACAATTGATCGCGCATCTCATTGATCGAAAGGATCCAAAGTCGCGAACACGGCTGGTCGCAACCGTAGAGCTGGGTGTTGACGATTCGCCGGAGATCTCCCTCTCGGGGCTCTTCTTGGCGCCCAATCGGATGCAGTTCGTTTCAGCCGACGGCAAAGCCGAATACCAGCATTCGTTAGAAGTTTACGTCGATCAGGCGCGATTGCCCGCAGGTACCGTATTTGCCGGAACTTTTTCAGCATCCGCGCAGCCGATTGCGGCGCTCGTTACACATCGGCTTGTTGCCCCCGATAATAAGGAGCGGACGTGGCAGGCGCCGCAGTTGCTCCGGCCCGTTGCCGTGCCCAAGACAAAGTTGATTGGCTTTGATGCGAGCTCGTTGTTCGTGTTGCGCCCTCTGCCGAACAACGCCAATACCACGATCGGCCTGAGCCCGCCGGCGATTCATTGCCCTGAATTCATGGCTTTGCGACTTACCACGCGCGATGTCCGCAAGTTCGAACCATCCCAGAACGCGGACATTCTGGAACTTCGTCTGCCGGTGCTGTTGGCATTGAATCCGACGCCAACGACACCCATTAAAGTGCCCGTCGAGCCCACGCCAACGAGTTCGCCGGGCTCATACCGATTTTTGACCGTCGGCGCCCAACCGCTGGACCCTACTACGAGTGACCGCGAATCGACGCCCAAACTCGAATTCATTCGACGTGATCCGCTGGCGCGCCTAATGCGCGCCGACGTACTCAGCAGTGCGCTCGGCCCTGCAACGGGGCAACCGTACGCTCAACCTGTTTACCGCGAACAAACGCGACTGACGTTCACCCCAACGTCTCTGCCCGAGCTGGCGGCGCTGAGTCAATTTCCCGAGGGCACCTTGGATGCAGGAACCGTGGTCCAGGCCCTCCCTATTGCTGGCCCGATCCGGCCGCTAGCGCGACCCACCGTCGTGGAGTCGGCTGTCGCTGTATCCCTAGAAAGCGACAATTCTGCGACGGCTCCGCAGGTTACTAAACCGATCGGGGCCGACGTTCAACTCGGTAGCTTCGTTGGCGATCGCATGGTGCGGGTCGCCAACGAGCGAGTGGCGACGGAGGTGCTCGACTGGGCTCGTCAATTGCTTGCCACGTTGCGCACGACCAATGGCGGCGTAACCGTTTCCGAGTTTTTGGAGGTCACGCTGATCCCCGCGCCGCTAACGGCGGGCACCAGAGACGGGATCTGGGGTCGGCTGGCGGAAGCGCCTGCGCGCCCCTTGATTTTTGCCGGGGCGACGGATGCTCGCTGCGGTTATCCGGACGAGGATTTTGCCCACGCGGTTCCTGCGGCTTACTGTGGTTTGGTTCAATTTGATGGCCTGCCTTCGCTTCCCAACGCGCGTGGTCAGTGCATCTCGGGAATACGGCATCGCTTGGCGCCGACCTGGCCAGGTCAAGGCTGGCGAATTAGCGTTGCCGAACTATCAACTACGGGTGGAGCGCACCTCTCCAACCTGTTGCTGGCTCCACAAAACGCCGCGCAACAACTTGTGCGGGACGCTTTACCTCAAACCACGGATTTTACTACCGTGCTCACTCATCTGGGGGCGGGGACCGGCAGCCCGTCGGAAGCCGCCATTCTTGCACGGGAACTGAATATCATGATCCAAGCCGATGGTAGTCACTCCATCATTCCGGCCGATGCGCCAGCGCCTGGCGATTTCAACGCACGCTGTCGCGCACGCCGCGAGATGCTAGCGACTCTTTTCCCCAACTCGCCGCCACCCTCAGCGGTAAGGCGAAAATTCTCCAACCGTTTCCGGCCGGCGAGGGCCGTTCTCGGCAAGTCCAACCTCTTGGGCGTCACGCATGACGAGCAGACTCCGTTCTTGAAAGATCCCTACCAAACTGCGAATGACAAATTAGGCGTGCTCAGCGGGATGATGCAGCGTCTCGGCCCGGTCGAGCTGGCAGACAAGGAGCCCGGGCTGTTGCCACCGCTCGTCGACGTCGTGGCCTGGTCAGCGCGACCCGGCGAAACCGGAACGGATCGCTGGTCGGTGCACGAGTATCAATTTCCAACAAGGCAGGCTACCCAAGGGCTATTCGGGCAGGCTCAGCAGGCCGTGACGACTCTGCGCCGCCCCCGAGCAAGACAAGGGCGCGACGAAAAAGTCGATTTACAGTGCGGCAAGTCTGTCGAGTTTTATAACCGTCGCTTTGTCTACACGCCTTTTATATTGAAGCAAACACTTGGCGAGTCTGAGATTCCCACCTTTGATTCGCAAAAACCGTTTGCCGCCATTAACGCTGTTGCAGTTGATCAGGCGCACTTTCAGTCGGCCGTGAATGACGTGCGTTTGGCCCCGACACTGCCCGTAATTTTTGCGTATGACGACACCGGCAGCCCCGTCGTCAGGAACATTGGATTGTTTCTGACCGCGCACCCGCAATACGAAGCGCAAACGGATCAAAGCGTTAAGTTCTTTTTGACCAGCGGTTTGCTCTCTCCACCGGTCACCGTTCCGAAGTTTCGCACGATCCTGTGTTTTAATTTGGACCAAAGTACGTGCAAACTTGCGGTGCAATCCGCATTCAGTACGCCGCCTACGCCCGAACAAGTTCGCGATGGCCAGGTGGCTTTCCAGAACGCCATCAAGGACGATAACTTCCTTGCCCAACTGGAGAACCCCGGTCAAGGTTCGATGTGGTCCGACGTCGGTAGTCCTACTGCTGCCAAAAGTACCCGGTTATCGCTCGACAGCGATCAGTCTCTCGGCCCGAAATTGTATCCCGCAGCCCTAACGCACTTGTTGGCAATTGGCGTATTTACATTTCGATTGGAAGTGGGATCGCCCGGTTCCAGTGGCGAGGTAAATCCACCCATTTCCTGGAGCTGGGTGCCGGCTGATGCCTCGGCTGGCATGCCACAGACGGAACTGTTCATCAGCTTTATCAAGAAGAGCGGCTCGATTATTCCACCGAAAATGAGTGCCGCGCTGCTTGCTTGGCCCAGTAGTGCCGATTCAGACAACGCACTGCAACTAGCTGGCTACCGCTTGATGGATGATAAAGATTTTTCGCCTGTCGAAGTACTCGCTGGCAGTCACGGTAAGGTGGCGTGGGTTCGTAAGGCTCACCTTGAAAGCCTGTTGCGTTCGCCGAGTCGCAGCAAAGCAGATCCGATCTTTAAATTCGACGTCGTAGTTACCGGTTCCGGTGGCGAATTGATTTCAACGGACTCTATTTCGTGATCAGTTCCTCGCGCGGGTTGGAAACATCGAAACCATGAATCCAACCTTACTTATAGGGGTAGATCCGACATATTCGCCCTCGACTGCCCCATGATGGCTCAAGCTAAATTTCTTTGACTTTCCCACTATATGAAGTGTGGGAACCTTAGCTAGTTTGTTGAACGTAATTCAACAAGCGAGGGAAGGAACTTTCTACGAATTGCTGCTTGAACGCGCTACTCAAAGGTGGGCAGCGTGCATTCTCATTATGAGGCAGCTCAAGGTCGCGAATTTGATCGCGACGTCTTCATTTACCAAAGGAGGTTTCGATGAGTCACATTGTTTCTATCAAGACTGAAGTTCGTGATCGGACAGCTGTGGAAGCCGCTTGTTCACGACTTCGGTGGCCGGTACCGATGATTGGGAGCCACCGGCTGTTTACGCGGACGGTGGAAGGATTGGGTGTGCAGGCGCCACGCTGGCAGTATCCAATCGTTTGCAATCTGACGACGGGTGAGTTGTCTTATGACAACTACGAAGGTCGCTGGGGCGATCCGGTGGAACTGGATCGGTTCAAGCAAAGTTATGCGGTTGAGAAAACCAAAATCGAGGCTCGCAAGCAAGGACGTTATGTCAGCGAGCAGACGATGGCGGACGGTTCAGTTCAGTTGGTCGTTCAGCTTGAAGGCCAAGCGGGAGGTGCGGCTTGAGCCAACGGATTGTAATCATGGTTGCTCCTGACGGGAGCACAGAAGTTAGAACTGAAGGGTTCGCTGGCGGTCAATGCCGGCAGGCTAGTCAGTTCATTGAACGAGCGCTGGGATCGCGACAATCCGAGCAGCTCACACAGGATTTTTATAAGGGCAGCATCGAAGCTGCGAACAACACTGTTCAACAAGGAGAGGGCCAATGAGCTTGGCAAGTGAAATCTGGGAGCTGGTGCGAGCTGGCTTTTCGGGGATATGGGTTGAGACTCATGAGCCATCGGAGGCGATTCTGGAGTTGTCGACGATGGGACGGGAACATGGTTTGCAAATCATGGGACACGGTGATGGCTGCGCGCTACGCGCTCTGTGCCGGACTCGACGAGGCCGTGTTGTCCACGCCGTGGGGCGGCCAGAGCGAATGGGCGCAGAACCCGTTGCTCGTGGCGCTGCACCGCGAGGCCTGGGGCGGCGAGAAGTTCTTCGAGATGCTCGATCGGGTCGCCGTGGACCCGGCGCGCCACATCGATCTGCTCGAGCTGCAGTACCTCGAGCTGGCGCTGGGGTTCACC
>JANNNN010000398.1:0-7476 GCA_031398555.1 Planctomycetia bacterium
TGTTGCAGCCGTTTTGGTTGCCGTTGATTTACCCATAATCAACGCCTTGGCAACGGTTGATGGATTCGCGCAGGAAAAATATCGAATCGTGCAGTTCAATAAATCAATTCTCCTGGCTTTCAATATCGCATTCGCAACAACGCTCATCGGCAATTCAAATTTGGCGATGGCACAGCTAGCGTTGCCTAGCGAACAGCCCGATAGTTTTCTGGCGGGACCTGAAGTTGCCGGACACACCGCCTGGATGCTGATCTGTTCGGCGATGGTATTGTTCATGACCGCGCCCGGCCTCGCCCTTTATTACGGGGGCCTTGTGCGCAAAAAGAACGTCTTAAACATTGTTATGCAGTGCGTGTTTCTGATGGGCGTGATGACAGTCATCTGGGCTGTGTATGGTTATTCGTTGGCATTTAGCGGAAAGAATCTATTTCTAGGCAACTTCAAATTCATCTTCATGAACGGAGTCGCTAGGACTTGGAGTGAATCATTGGGGCAGCCGATGACTCCGATGCACGACGTTGTTCCAACTCTACCTCGCATGTTGCACATGATCTTTCAGGGCATGTTCTTCATCATCGCTCCGGCCATCATTTGCGGCGCGTTCGCCGAGCGGATGAGGTTTAGTGCCATGGTGGCATTCTCTGTGCTATGGGGAACCTTTGTCTATTGTCCGTTAGCGCACTGGGTATGGGGCGGTGGCATCCTGTCGTACGGTGGGCCGCATTCAATTTTAGGTGGGTCGCTCGACTTTGCTGGCGGTACAGTTGTGCATATCAGTTCAGGTGTTAGCGCACTAGTTGCTGCCTATGTGATCGGTCCGCGACTCGGCCACCGACATGAACCGATGCCGCCCCACAATTTGACTTATTCGTCCATTGGTGCGGCAATGCTGTGGATCGGTTGGTTTGGATTCAATGCAGGAAATGCGGAGGCCGCTAATGGAATTGCAGTCAGTGCATTTGTAGCCACTCACTTTGCGGCCGCTGCTGGCGCGGTGACGTGGGCAGCGATCGAGTGGACCAGGCGCGGTCGACCCTCTGTCCTTGGTACGTGCTCCGGTGCAGTTGCTAGTTTAGTTTGCATTACCCCAGCAGCCGGTTACGTAGGCCCGATGGCGTCACTCGTAATCGGAGGATTGGCAGGCGGCGTTTGTTATCTTTCCTGTTCTATGTTGAAGGCTCGATGCGGATATGACGATTCGCTCGACGCGTTCGGTGTGCACGGGGTCGGAGGTACGTTGGGTGCGATCTTGACCGGCGTTTTTGCCACTCGCGCGGTTTCGAATATCAATCACGGCAACCCGATCGGCATGGTGGAAGGGAACTACCACACTATCTTCGGGCAGCTCGCCGCCGTCGCAATCACATGGGTGTTCGCGGCTTCCGTTAGCTATGCGATTCTAAAACTCATCGATCTCACAATCGGCCTGCGGGTTCCCGCGCACGCTGAACGCCAAGGACTTGATATCACTCAGCATGGAGAAGAGGGATATATCTTCCTGTAACACTTGTTTGTAGAGCCAGCTTGGCTTTCGTTTTGAGCGGTGAAAACATGGAACGGGAGAACGAGGCTCCTGCCGAGCACGTCTCCAAATTTCGTTCGACTCTGTCTGCACCTACGGACTTGCATAGCTCGTTCGAAACACCCGCGTGCCGCCGATTCATGTTTCACAAGTACAGTGAAGTCTTATGGTTGCGCCTAGACACGCTCGGCAGGAGCCTCGGTCTCCCGATTTCAATGATGTCTCACAAGGTCGTTTGACACTGGCTGCTCCTACGGACTTGCATGGCTCGTTCGAAACACCCGCGTGCCGCCAATTTATGTTTCACAAGTACTGTGAAGTCTCATGGTTGCGCCTAGACACGCTCGGCAGGAGCCTCGGTCTCCCGATCCAGGTTTTCCTGTTCAAGTGGCAAAAACAACGAAGTCGTTACATTACCGCAACTGCGGCTCGTTGGTTCCGTCGGTTCTCGTCAGGGACTGGGGCTTTTCCAGCGGTAGCCACCAAACGGCTCGCTGCGCAAACCAGTCCGCCGAGTCCGAGGAAGTTGCCGACGCCGCCGTGACTCTCTGGCAGGAGCTGAAAGCACTTACAAGGCTCTCCAGCGGCATCGCGTCGTTAAAGTTCGAACGAATGGCAATTTCGCCAGTCGCGTCAGCGATCAATGTACCAGCCGCAAGCGGACGCGTGTTACCCAATGTGTCAGGTAGTGTTTCTTCTAAGCAGCCGCTCAGTTTGAAGACACCCGGTGAAATCTCAAACAACGCTAGAAACTGCTCAAAGCTTTGCGCTCCGCCGGCTGCCTGAACAACTCGAGGCAGCGAGACACCCAGCATTGACTTGCTGGCACCTAACAGTTCACAGTCAATGCGCCCGTGATTGATTTTTATTCCTCCGCTAGCATTTTGTAATCCGCGGTCAGTGACCTTGAGAGTATCAAACCAAATCAAATTTTTATCCGTCACATACGATTCAATTCTTGAGGTGATTTGACGGAAGTCGACCCCCGCCAGCCACGACTGGGTTACATTTGCCTGCCATGCGTTATTGCGTTGATAAAGCGAAAGCTTGCCGAGAAAAATGGCCCGATCACCAAGTTGCTGAACGGATGGAAACATCGGCGCGACCAAATTGCACGGCAGCCCCGTCGGTCCACTCTCAAGATCCAAAATAGTAGACAGATGTCGATCACTGTGCTGGCGAACGATTTTCAGTTGGCTAGGTTTCGAGTTCGGTTCGGATGTCGGCATACGAAACTCTGCGCCAACTACTGTTCGATCGGCTTGCGTGTAAATCTCCACAACTAGCTGCTCCAGCGATTGTTCTTGCTCCAATTCCCGTAAGCGTAGGACGGGACATTCGATGCGAATCGCTGGTTGAGCCGACTGAGGTCGACACACAAACCAATCGTGAATCATTCGCCAAGTTGCCGCTAGCTGTCGCGTTTCGAATTCAGGTTGATCCAGTTGAATTGACCACACTGCGGCCTTTCGACTGATAGCCACCGCCCGAATCCGCCCCAGCGAAGCTCGTGATTCAGGATGGGAAAATCTCAAACCGTGCAGCACAAACTTTTCTGGCGCTTGCAATTCAACCGCTGCGACTTGTACATCCACACCCAGTCGTCCCGACAACCAAGTTGACCATACATTAGCGCGATGCTGTTGATACGCTGGGAGGAACTGGGCAATGCAATAAACAATTGCAAATACTAGCGGCGCAGCGCCGAACAATACAAACGCGGCTCGACACAAACTGCGTTGTGACGATTCGTGGATTTGCCATTTCGCATTTGTTTTGCGTCTTGCCATCCGTAGCACTGCGCTTTAACAGTTCAATTAAGCCGTCCAGACATGCTGCCTGCTGCAAACACGAACGAATACGTGCTTTTAAGGGCTAGGCAAAAAGCCTCTTTACCGCCGCACGTTATCAAACGTTTTCCGCGATGGCTACGGAGAATCTCGCCAACTCGCAATTGCTATCAAACACAGCCGTGATTATTGAGGTTGCGGAAGCCGTCCACGGCGTGTTGATTTTTTCACTGCAATCAGAAATTCGGTTACTAATCTGGACAGAGAACTGGCACTGCAAAAATGAGTGCCAAATGAAGAACAAATTTACATTTGGTAGTGTTGTTCGCGCCAATCCTGAGCTAACTCCGCGAAAATCGCTGGGTCGGCAGTAAGTAAGTTCACTCGATCTTGAGCCGCAGGACGTAGCTTGGCTTTGGGAACTTCACCGGCCACGTCATCGACTCGGACCAACCCACGTTGCCGTTTTAGCGGTATGGCTGCTGACGCAAATCGCCCTTTCAATTCGTCGATTAGCGGAATTCGGTTACCTGCTAGCGTCGCGAATTTATCGGCTATCGCAGCGGCCAAGTGCGGCAGCAGGTTGCGCTGATTTGTCGCGCTATGAAGCGATTGAAGTTCAACGTTCAACCATTCGGCAGCTAGATGGCAATGCAGTTGCCCGTTCTGTGCTTCGGCTAGGGCAGAGTATTTACTGACTGCAGCATTGGCACCACCCACTACAACTCCAGCCGAGCCGGCCTTTGTACCGACGGACAACCATAGCCAGCGATCTTGGCTGACTCGATAAATAAAATCCCCTGGTGCAGCGGCTTGTTGTAACCACTGATCGACGACGGAGGTATCTAGACCCGTGCTTCGTAGCATGTGCAACTGCAGATTGTCGAGAGCTTTCTTGCCCCCTTTTTCGGCACGTTGCGATTGCTGTAGCAGCCAACCACGAACTAGTGACAGTCGATTGTCAACCGGTACGGTGACGCGGAAGTTGGTCCCGCCAATCTGCCCGGCTTGTGCAGAGATCGACCCTCCGATTGCGTTAACGAGCGATTTGACTGTCCTTAGGCCTATTCCGGCGTCAGAAGGCGGCGCGACAGGCTGGGCCGAATTAACAAACCGCAGTAAGTCTGGCGACAATCCTCGCCCGCTATCCTCGACAGTGATCACCAACCGTTGCGTAACATTGGATTGCCAAGCGACGCGAAGGCTCAATCGACTGCCACGCGGACTGGCAGCAATCGCATTGCTAATCAAATTCAATAGAATACGACCGAGTTGATTAGGGTCCAAATACAAACGAGGTAATGATCGGTCCCAGCCGACCCAGTCCAATTTCACATTGCGTTGATTCGCCATGTCGTTAACAACCGGCTCGACAATTCCCCTCAGTTGATGCGGATAAAATCGTTGACGCATCGTTCCCATCGCGACTTGCTGCAATCGATTTGGCAGCAGAATACCATCGACCCAAGTTGTGGCTTGCTCCAGTCGATCGTTTGCTGAAGCAAGCAAACGCTGGTCCTGGTTGCTCAGGGTGCCATCTTCGCGAACGCGGGTTGCAATTCGATTAAGGATTTGTCGAGCCACGCCGAGCGGCGCGCGGATATCATGCGCCGCTTCGGCTAACATCGCACGGTAACGATCGCCGAACGCCAGCGATTCATCATTCTTGACAACCAGCTTGGCAGCGATGGATGGTATCGCCTGAGCAATCCGCCTATCGTCTGAGGCAAGGCAGTCGATCTGCGAGCAAGCTGGTAAGTCGATGACCGTCGGCAATCCGATCTGCATCGACCAATTTAACTCTCGCAAACTCGGCGCGACCCCATGGGCAATATCAAAACGCAACCGCAGGGCCAAATCCGAGTTGTTGCCCGATGAAGGCAAGCCATTGGGCAGTACAATCAAACGCCACATGCTCGGCACTTTGTTGCTTGGCAACTTGTTACTCGCAATCGTCGATTCAATGCTGTTGCGTTGAACGTGTGCGGAGCCATTGCTTGTCGTGCTAAGTTTTTGCATGGTGGAATTCACTGCTCATCCTTGGGCTAATCGATACCGTCTGCGGTGTATCTTCGGAACAGCTAGCCTTCAACGATTGGCTAGACTTGCAGAGTTCCACAAGAACATCCGCCCCACGCGGTGGCTCTGCCAGAAGTAGCGTCTGTAGCGATAGCCATCGCTGATAAGGCCATCAACATTCGTTGAGCAACTCCTCTCGGGCTGGAAGCCCTGTACAATAGTAACTTGCACTTTTGTGATTTGAAGTTATCAAGGAAAAACGCACATGCCCTATCGAGCAACCCCAGCGGCAGCATGGCTGCTTGGACTAGCAGCAATAATCACAGTTGGCTGTGATTCGAGCAGAAATTCTCCGCCTGACCCATCGAAATTGGGAACCACATCCAAGGCATCTGACAATCCGGCTATTGAGGCGGCGAAAACTGAACTCGACTCGTCTTCTGCGCTTTCAAGCATACAGGTAACGAGTACGTTAGACGCCGCCGGCGTTAAATTAACTCGCGATGCCAAGGGCGAGGTGATAACAGCGGACCTGCGAGGCTGCAAATTGGATGATGCCGTGATAGACGAAATCGCGAAACTGGCTTCGCTTCAGCAATTGGACATGCGCGAGTGTTTGCTTTCCAATTCGCAATTGACGACGGCTATTAAACCACTCGCCAAGTTGAAAGCGCTTCGGTTAAGCGGTAAAGGTGGTTCGACGACAGTCGATGACGAGGGCCTAGCTGTGTTAGCCGGATGCCCCGATTTGCGAGTCTTGGCTGCCGATGAGCTGTGGTTTAGCGAGGAAGGTCTTAAAAAACTAAGCGGATGTAAAAATCTAATTGAGCTGTACATTGCCCAAACGTTGATCGAAGATGCCGCGATGCCAATTGTGGCAAGTTTCAAGCAGTTAAAAAAGTTACGACTGGCTAAGACCCAAGTCAGCGTTGTGGGTTTGAAAGCACTCGCCGGACTGAAGCTTGAGGACTTAGATCTCAGCGAGTGCAGTCAGATCAACGATGAAGCGATGGAAGCAGTTGGGGCTTTCACAACACTAAAGCGTTTAAATTTGTGGCGAGATCCGATTTCGAACGATGGTTGTAGCAAGCTCGCCGGATTGACTAACCTAACATGGTACAATCTTGACAACACGCAACTGACCGACGATGGGTTGGATCATCTCGCAGGAATGGCTGAACTGACTTTCTTACACCTCGGTTCCACCGGTGTTTCCGACGCTGGAATGCCGAAGCTAATTGGGTTGAAAAAGCTAAAGGATTTGAAGGTCACGCGAACGTCGACCACCGAAGCAGGCGCGAAACTGCTGACCGATAAAATACCTGGCTTGGAGGTTCAAGTAAAGTATCGGGAGGAACCTGCCCAATAGCAGGCTGCCAGTAGCGTGTAGTCAATTTCGTACGAAACCGTGGCTGTTGTGTAGCTGGTTTCCTCAGAAACCGGACGGAGTTGTAGGTTGCTTTTATTGCCTCCGGTTTCTGACGAAACCAGCTACGGATACCCAGAATCATCCTCTCGAAACACACTTAGTTAATGAACCGAATTTGTTATTTTGCATTGGTCGCTTTTACCGCTTTCGTCAGCTCTAACAAATCTGCACTCGGTCAAGATCCATCTTTATGCATTTGAATGGGAAGAGGGCGAGATGTGTTGGAATGTCGACCAGGAACTCGTTCAAACTCGAAAAGAGTGGTCATCTGCCGAAGGTAAATTTCCCGCGCCCTTCGATCAGAGATTTTATCTCGACGCATGCTGGTCGACTATGTACGGGTTTACAAACGCAACGAAAAATAGGGATTATCCGGAAAAATTGTACGCCAGCTGGTGTTATAGTTTCGTCGATTGAAGTATGGAAACAGTCAGCTTTTTGTTTTTTGGTGGGTCGCTCTTGCCGAGTGCAACCATTCGCTGCTGAGGTTAATCTAGTCGCACCCGGCAGGAGCGACCCACGAAAAGCCACCCAACCTAATGCTGCGCACGCAATTCCCGGATGATCTTGGCATTGATTGTAACGGTCTTTGCATCAATAACCATTCCGCGAGCGAATTCACGCAGCCGCTTGGCATTGACCACGGCGTACGAAATCGCAGTTCGGGTTGGAAACAAGAACACACTGCGATTCAGCGACTCGACGTTCTTTAGAGC
>JANNNN010000467.1:0-10003 GCA_031398555.1 Planctomycetia bacterium
TGTCTCGCATGGCCGATGGCCAGGCAATTGCCAACGCGCCTGAGTAAATCACAATTTCGCGTTATCGTTTGCATCGTCCGCAACGCCAACTCAAGTGCGTTGCGGATGTGCTCCCGTAATTCAAAACACAACGAGTATCCATAGGCTTATCGGAGATGTTCATGATTCGCTTCGTTTTGATGGTGGCAACCGGATTCTATATGCTTAGCCTAACGGGGTGCGGCGGAGATGGTCTTGATCGGGTTCCTATTCAGGGTGTTGTCAAAGCCCTCGGTGTGCCAGTTCCGTACGCTATCATTCAGTTCTCACCGAAGGCCGGAACTCCCGGAGAGGGCGCCATTGGACAATCCGATGCCGAAGGAAAATTCACCGTTATCAGTTCGCGTCACGATGACGCAGGCATTCCGCCTGGCAACTACGGCGTCCGCGTGTCACTTATGGTTGATGGTAAAGGCAAGTTCCTGCCTTCAGATGCGACGCAAGCTGACTATCCAGATGCAAAGGAAGCGATTCCAGCGCCTTTTTCACTACCCACTTCGCCAATTGAAATTACCATTGACGCCAAGGGTGGCCAGGTCGCAGTTGACATCCCCGTCAAGATTGCCGCTTTGAAGAAATAAATTTATGAAGACATCTGTTTCCGCCGGCTACCTACCGGCCTCGATTGTTTTAATATTGTGTTTGGCTTCGGTTGGATGCACTCCATCCGGCCCACCACCAAACAACGTGATGCAGTCGACCGCACCCGCTAGGCCTACGGAAAAAAGCGAGGTCGAGCTTTCCGATGCTCAAGTGACAGTGACGCCTGAAGGTATTTTGAAATTTAAAGTAAAATATACCTTTATTAAAGGTCGACCGACATTGAATTACGTATGCGTACTCGATCTGCCCGGCACCGCCAACAAAGGTGAGAAGCCACTCCAAAATTGGGAGCTAAAACAGAGCGGAAATATACAGGGCACCATTGAACTTCAATCCATGGAGCCAATAACCAAGGAGTTTGTATTGACGCTTGGTGAGGCCGAGGTACCTCAAAGCGGTTATCAAACCATTTCCAACAAGCTGACTGGCGAAGTCACTCACGTCGAAGCCACCCCGTAAAAAGAGCCTTGAGGTTCAAGGCTGAATTTAGTTTAGATTATAGTGCCATTCGTGGGTCGCTCCTGCCGCGTGCGACCATCCGCTGCCAAAGTTAATCGGGGCGCACTCGGCAAGAGCGACCCACCTAAACCAGCCAATTTAATCGTGCGCAAGCAATTTCCGGACGATACCACTGGAGCGACAACTTGGATAACCACGACGTTTGTGAGCATATTAGCATCGATAGATATAGTCAATCTGAAAATCCCCAAGTCGAATCTGAATCGATCTCGCTGGACAAGCGTGCCAGCAATTCGGAGAATCAAGTTGACTTGCACTTTGAAGAGATCGACTAAAGACCGATTCAGGATACATCTCGGCACAGCTGGACAATGTGTTGAGTGTGGCGATGTTGCTGCACTTGTTTCGATGCGGTTTTCAAGGTACAGCGCTTTTTACGGCTCAGGAAGAAGCTGGCCGCAGTTGGCGTTACGCACTGGCTTGGTTTCAGCGCCAGCGATTGACGACACAGCGCCTGCTTGTCATCGATACCAGCCCCTATCCGACCCGCCAAGCCGCTGACGCACAACAGATTGTGCTTCGCAAGCAAGACGCTGGGGGATACTTTGCTGAGGGGCTGACTCAGGAAATCGCCACTCGTTGTAGGTCACTAGGGATCACTTATAGCTTCAAAGACGAATATGTGATCGCTCAAATGCCAACCGTGTAAAACCGCTTTCTCTCGGACGAACGGAACTCGGGCGATTAGTGACTGCAACGGCTGGGGAAATTAACGGAACGACCCTTCAGATCCCGACCACGGGTTACCATACAACTCAAGAGACTGCCGCCATTACTTCGGTCAAGGCGGCACTACAGTTGTTGTTAGGATACATCTAGTGCACTCAAGCAATAATACTGCGCAATGGAAATAGTGGTTCAGCCGACTGAAGCTTACTTCGCGTAGGATGCTGTTAAGCGAAGGCTCGATATCCGGATTAGCCTGAAGTGTCGAAATAGCTATAATTAACCTGATGATCCCATCCGACTCACCATTCGCTGAAGACTCGCGACCGCCTAAGCCTTTGCCGCCCGGCGTGCGGAGGATCGCTGATTGCGAGTACTCGCCGAATGGCCATCTGCGTCATCGGCTCGATCTCTATCTACCCGAGGATGCTCCGCATCCTTTGCCAGTTATCCTTTGGATTCACGGTGGCGGGTGGGTTACGGGCGACAAAGCAGGTGGACCAGCAATTCAGTTTGCGACCAAGGGGTTCGCGGTCGCCTCGATGAACTATCGTTATAGCCGCCACGCAACCTTCCCGGCTCAATTGCATGATTGCAAAGCGGCGGTTCGATGGCTGCGGGCCAATGCAAAGACCTATTCTCTTGATCCTGCTAACATCGGTGCGTGGGGCGCTTCGGCCGGCGGGCATTTGGCGAGTATGCTCGGGCTGACCAACGGAAACGAATTGCTCGAAGGCGTTCTCGGCAACGCAGCTCAATCAAGTTCCGTCAAGGCAGTCGTTGATTGGTTCGGACCTACCGATTTTATGACGCTCGGCTCGCGAGATACTCGCACTCAATTCCTTGGCGGCGACGCCCTTGAACATCCCGACAAAGCCAATGCGGCCAGTCCGATTCGATACGTGACCGGCCAAGCCTGCCCATTTTACGTTGTGCATGGAGATCAAGATCCGCTGGTTGACTATTCTCAAAGCGACACGTTCGTAAAGGCCCTTGAACAAGCCGGAGTGGAAGTCACTTTTGTAACTATCGCAGGTGCTAGGCACGGCGGCTCCAAATTCTCTCGCCCCGATGAGATTGCTCGTATCCAAGCATTCTTTACCAAGCATCTCAAGCCTGCGATGTAACTGGCATTAACGCCTATCGCTTGAAACTCGCGGCAACCACAACCCGACTTGAAGCCAAATGGCCACTGCCGCCCATGCTCCTTCACTAAGCACGGCGATAGCGCTGACCAAGGACCCGACTACTAGAAAAATCAAATCCGCTAAAAAGAAACTGAGCAGCGACTCACTTGGCCATCGCTCCGGCTGGAACCAAGGAATGGAGTTTGGTCGCATCCGAAGCAGGCTCCACCAAGCAATTGTGAAAAACGCTTGGATGCAAAAATAGCCAGCGATGATTCTCCTTGCTTCAAACCTTCGAATATCCATCACCAGTTATCCATCAATAGTTATCCGCTAGTAACGGGCAAGGTCTTTCCGCGTTTCGAGTCCCATCGACTGGACGACGCTACGTGCTTGGGCGGAGAGCATGCCGAGATCGCTGGAGACAGCAATAAACTGCATCCCTTGATCGACTCGGCGGGTCGCATCCTCGGGCGTCAGTACATGGATACCCGTTGCACGGCCGGTGTTCTTGCCGATTTCAATGACGCGCTGGATCATCGATTCATGTTCTTCGTCGGTCGGGAAGGTTCCATCGGCGGCACGCATCTGGAATTTCAAGTCATTAGGGCCGACGAAGATGCCATCACAACCTGGAAGCGAATAGATTGCTTCGGCGTTCTTCACACCCAGTGGGCTTTCCGTTTGCAATATGACCAGTATTTGGTTGTTTGCTTCGAGGTAATATTCTTCTGTCGAGCAATCGAAGTTCAAGTTCGACATCCCGCCGCCAGCACTGCGATTGCCTTCAGGAGGGTACTTTGCCGCTGCGATGATCTCACGCGCTTGTTCGACTGTATCGACCATTGGAATGACAATTCCAAACGCGCCCGCATCGAGAGCGCGTTTGATATTGCTGTGCGATCCGTCTGGCAATCGCACAAGTGGCACGCAGCCTGCATCAGCAATCGCACCTAGAACGCTCGCAATCTCGCGCCAATCGTACGGTGCATGCTCGACGTCGAGTGTCAACCAATCGAAACCGGACCTCGCCAGAACTCGGGCGGCGTGCAAATGGCCGAGCGTCAACCACGTACCAATCGATGGCTGGCCGCGTTTCAATTTTGCTTTAACAGTGTTCGTACGCATAATATTGTTTTACTTTCTCGCTAACTTATTTAGAACTTCGATGCCGCGTTCTAGAGTCGAATTGGGCGCCGCGTAGGAGATTCGGAAGTGAGTGTCATGCTGGCTGAAGATATTTCCCGGAATCATCAACAGTCCGTGCTCGATCGCTGTCTTCACAAACTCACCGCCGGTCCCCCAAGGGGCTTTCGGGTACAGATAAAACGCGCCGCCAGGAGTTACGAATTCAAATAGATCCTTTAAGCCATCGATTATCATGTCGCGTTTCGACTTGTAATCGACTCGGTAGCCGGCCAAGTCAATGTCCATCGCTGCTAGCGCACCCCATTGCGAAGGCTGTGGCGCGCAGACGAATGAGTACTGTTGAATCTTGATCATCGTCTGAATCACTTCGGACGGTCCATGCACCCAGCCCACGCGCCAACCGGTCATCGCGTGACTTTTCGAAAAGCCATCGATCACAATTGTGCTGGGGTTGGTGTCAGTGGGGCTTGCAAGTTTGTCGTCATAGCAAAACTGGCTATATATTTCATCAGAGATCAAAGCGATATTCTTTTCAGCGGCTAACTGGGCCAATTGCCGGACTTCTTCGACCGAAGGGGTTACTCCAGTCGGATTGGCGGGCGAGTTAAAGAGGATCAGTTTCGTGCGAGGCGTGATGGCATCGCGAACTTTGTTAATATCGATACGAAAGTCAGGACAGGTGTCGATGATGACTGGCGTGCCACCGACCAATTGCACGAGCGGTGGGTACATTACAAAAAATGGATCAAAAATAATCACTTCATCGCCCGGGTCGACGAGACTGAGCATCGCGAGCACCAACCCGCCACTAGTTCCTGAAGTGACAAACACATCGCGATCCGTATGGCCGTACTGTTTGTCGACTTCGGCTTTCAGTCGTTCTCGCAGAGGTTTTATACCCTGGGTCAGCGAATATGCGTTCTTGCCTTCTTGAATCGCAGCGATGCAAGCCTGCTTCACTTCGGTCGGAACGTCAAAATCCGGTTGACCGATTGAAAGGTTGATTGGATCTTTGAGTTTCGCGGCGAGATCAAAGACTTTGCGAATACCGCTGCTATCAAACGAGCGACTGCGAGCCGAAATCCACTTGCTGGGGTCCGATGCGTTCATTGGTTAAGACTTGTTGAGGATACGGTGAGTAAAACGCCGGATTGGCAACTTTTCTAAAGAATCATTAGACCCACTTTTCCCCATCTGACCACTCCTCGTCCTAATCTGAGTGTATGGAATGGTGGCAATCTAGCTCTCACGCTCATCGGTCGAAAAGAACCAAGCGTTTTTCCAGGGATGGTATAGCGGTCCCCCGGATAGATGCACGTGTCGATTCGAGCTGTGGGTCGACAGTTGAAGGATGTTCCTACCCATCCGTCGCCGCATCCTCATTCTTTATTTGCTTGTTTACTTGATTCGGAGTTTATCTCCTTGCTTGCTTTATTTGGTAACCGGCCCACGTCCTTCAATTTGCTGCGAAGGATGAATTCGATCTGTGCGTTAATGCTACGCATCTCATCGTCCGACCATTGTCGAATGGCCTCGAGCACCGCCGGATCGACACGCAGGAGGAATGAATCACGTTTAGGCATATTCAATTCACGCGAAATTCGACTCGGAAGCTCGAGGCCGCTTTACAGGCTGTTTTAGTGGTAGAGCGTACCGGTATTCATGACCGGTTGAACATGGCGATCACTGCACAGCACGACTAGCAAGTTTGAAACCATCGCCGCGCGACGCTCGTCGTCCAATTCGACAACCTTGTCTTTTGCCAAGTGTTCGAGTGCCATTTGCACCATTCCCACTGCCCCTTCGACAATCTTGGTTCGAGCGGCTACGATCGCGCCGGCTTGCTGACGCTGCAACATAGCAGCGGCAATTTCCTGAGCGTACGCGAGATGACTGATGCGAGCTTCAATGACTTGCACGCCGGCTTTATCGAGTCGATCTTGGATATCGCCTTTCAGTTGGTCTGATATTTCTTGCATGCTGCCTCGCAATGAGATTTCATGATCTTCGCTATCGTAAGGATGACGGGTCGCCATGGCTCGCAGGGCTGCTTCGCTTTGCACGGCTACGAAATCTTCGTAGTCCTCGACTTCGAACATGGCTTCTGCAGTATTAACGACTTTCCAAACAACGACGGCTGATATCTCGATCGGATTGCCATCTCGATCATTGACTTTGGAAGGTCGGCCGTGGGTTCGTGATTTGTGTTCGACGATCTGTCCAGCGGCATCCTTTCTTTCTGGATGGTTCGTGGAACCGGTTTCGAAATTGCGAATCCGTAGCGAGATTCTTTTCTTCGAGTAGAAAGGGTTGACCCAGAAGAAGCCTGATTCGACGATCGTGCCTTTGTAGTCACCAAACAGAAGCAAAACTCGGGCTTCGTTAGGCGCAATCGCGATCAGACCGCACAGCCCGATAATGCTCGAAAGCAGCATTCCTGCGCTCGCCAGCACGCCGAGGCCAGTCAGTGCTCCGCCGATGTTTTGTGCATTCGCTACGGTTGCTACAAACACAATAATAGAAGCGGCCATCAGGCCCAGAAACATTGTCAGCGGCACCCATCCTGGTCCTGGACGGTACTTTTTCTCTTCATGCATGGAATTTCCCTTTCGCCTTACGGCAAATTGTTGCAAATCTCGATACTAAAGTGATATCACATTGCTATAGGCTTCGCTAGGCTGTGAGATGGGCGCGGAAAGCGGCAAGATTTCCGAAAATGGCGAAAGATGCCTGATGGCCGAAGACAAGTGTTGGAGAAGGCAGAAAAAATAGGTGAAAACGCAATCTGAAAGCTTACGTCACTTAAAACGTGGCGCTTGCAGCAGAAAAAACTCCTTGATCTATACAGGCCGGATCAGGACAGTTCGAATCGCTTACCGGGCCGCTCATCTTCTATCAACGGGGGGAACGCATGATGGCTTACAAACTTGCTAGTTTCAGTCTGTTTTTGGTCTGTGCAACACTGTCGCAACCTGCCTGTGCCCAACGTGGTGGAAGTGGTGGGGGAGGCGGTGGACAGTGCGGCGGTGGCGGAGCACAGTCTTCATCGAACTTAGCGTCCGCGTATTCTCCTTAATACTCAAAACCCAATCGCCAGCCAGTACGCTCTGCAACAAATGCAGCAACAATACGCTCAGCAAGCGATGGCGATGCGTCAGATGTACGCAATGCAGGTGGAGAACCAGATGCTGCGGAATCAAATGCTGCAGATACAAAAAAACAATCTAGCTGCCAAGCAGGGTGCAGATCAAGTTGCAATGGTGAGATTGCCATTCAACGCCAATGGCGACTCGAATGTGCTGCTTGCAACTAAGAAGAAATCATCGACTGATGCAAAGAAGAAATTGCGCACTGTCTCGAAGCGCGAAAAGCAAAAGGCAACTGACAAAGCAGATGCTGATAAGTTGGCGATGAATGACCTCAAGTGATAACTCGTTTAATCGAGTGCTCTCGTAAGTCGCGAAATCAGAGTTGTTTGCAAGTAAGAAGTTAAGTCCTAGGAGTTAGGCTATGGAACAGCGCAAAAAAGTGAGTTGTAGAACGTTGAATGTTGAAGGCTTGGAAGAACGTCGCGTTTTAGCGGCTAGTGTTGGATGGGATGGACCAGGAGCCGGCAGCGCACAGCTGTCGTACTACATAGGTCAAGCGCCGAGCGGAGTTAGCCAAAGCACATTTGAAACGGCCGTTGAAACTGCGCTGAAGTCATGGTCGGACGTAGCGGCAATCACTTTCGTTCAGTCGACTAAACCGGGATTGAACAATTCCCTCGATTTCACTGCCAAATCGATTGATGGCGGCGGTGGAACGCTGGCGCAAGCCTACTTTCCGTCCGATGTGAACCGCGGGCGAATTGCTGGCGACGTTGAGTTTGATTCGAGTGAGAAATGGGAGCTTGGAAATAGCTCTGGTAATGCTGCCTTTGATCTAGTATTGGTTGCAGCCCATGAGATTGGTCACGCTTTAGGCCTGGATCATTCAAGCAACTCCTCGGCCGCGCTGTACCCCTCCGTCTCCCCTTCTCAGTCATTCAAAGGTCTAGCGTCTGCAGATATTTCAGCCATTCGAGCGCTGTACGCTTCGACGGGCACCGGGGGTACGACCACAACTACCAATACTGGCACAATCACTACTGGAAATACCTCACCGCCACGTTTTACCTTCAATTCGTGGTTTGCGAACTGGCACTCACGATTCGGACGGTTGAATAGTGGCGCCGAGCAACTTGACTCGACTATTCCGTTGGAGATGAACTTGTCGAATCCGCTCGACGTGAATCTTGACGATATGGTTTCGCCTGTCGACGCATTGATCGTGATCAATATTCTGAATGACCGCGGGCAATTGACCATCCAGACAAGTTATAAGACCGACACTAACGGCGATGGTCAGATAAGCCCACTTGACGCGTTGGTCGTAATCAACGGCCTCAACGATAACACTGGTACAACACTGATCACAATAAACACTTCGGGCGAAGGTCCGCTTGTCACTGTTCAAACTGATTCCGTTAGTTCATCACATACGGACGGTGCCACCGTAACGGACACAACGTCGGACACAGATGACAGTGTAGACACAATGGACTCAGGTGACGATTCGAGCGTCGACAATACGGACGTAGATACTACTCCAGATAACTCGACCACCGATAACTCAGGTGCTGATACCGATTCGGACGACGGTACAGATACAGAGCTGCCGATTGCGCCTCCATACCACTTCGGTCATTTTGGAAAGGGCGTGTTTGGGTTCCCAATCGTGTTTGGTGCTGGACTTACGCCACAAAGAGTTGACAGCCTATTCGAACGATTGGACGACAATGCCGATGGTCTCTTGACCAAAGATGAAGTGCCAAGTCGTCTGTGGACGCGATGGATCGATGACAATGTTGACACCAACGACGATGCTTCTATCAGTGTCGACGAAGGGAATGCGTTTGTTCTTGCAAAGCAGCAAGAGAAATTTGAAGCACTCGATGCGGATAGCGACGGTTTGCTCAGCGAAACCGAAGTTTCAGCGCGTTTGTGGACGAAATTGACCGACTCGGAAGCGGATACTAACGCTGACAGTGGAATTTCATTCGACGAATTGCTCGCCTTCCAAGCGACTGTTTCAACAACTGTGGGATGTGACCGCAATGGAACTGGCGGAACGGATTCGAGTTCGACTACAATAGTGTCAAACATGCTGCGTCAGAGCGGCTTTGCGGCACAATTCGCTTCCGCAGTTCGAAGCATGGCGCGGAGGTTCCGCGGTTAACGAACTAATTGTGTGCTTCGCCGGTTGACTGCTATTTCAATCCGCGATCAAGAAATGAAAACCATCATCATGAGCAGCACTGATTCGAGCAAATCAACGTACGCCGAAAATGACCGCGTCGAAGAATTGCTCAGCGCCGCTCGGCGTGGTGAGAAAGAGCAACTTGGAAGACTCCTCCAGTTCTACTTCAACTACCTGACGGTTCTTGCCAGTACACAACTGGATAATCGTTTGCGTCGCAGAGTCAATCCATCGGACTTAGTTCAAGAAACATTGCTGGCCGCGCATCGCGACTTCGCAGCCTTCCGTGGTGAGACGCCCCAAGAGTTGGTCGGATGGTTGAGGCAGATTTTAATCAATGTTCTTCACGGCGCAATTGCGCGTCACGTCAAAGCCGGAAAACGCGATATTCGGCGTGAAGTTTCTATTGATCAAATCGGAGTTGGCGTTGATCAGTCGGCGGCAAATTTGGCATCGCTGTTGCCATCTCCGGTCTCAAGTCCCAGCGGCAACGCGCAAGCTCACACAAAACCTTCAATGGAAGTATGTCTGGTATCGTATCCAACAGCTTCCCAACCTTGCAGGTTACCATAATGCCCGTTAGTTGACGGAGCCAGTTTTGCCATCCCGTAAGGAACTGC
>JANNNN010000547.1:0-3515 GCA_031398555.1 Planctomycetia bacterium
AAAAGCTTGTGACCTGGCCCTCAAAAGAAGTATTCCCGATTGGCACGACCATTTGCCGATGGGCTTATCAGAATGGCCAAGAAGCCCCCTGATAGCCAAGGCTGTGAGACATTTCTGACAGTCATCTAGGAGTACATTTCACGGAATTCCACTTGGTAGCGGGTTTCGTCAGAAGCCGGACTCGCGGGAGGCGTCGCTGACAAGCTTCGGTTTCTGACGAATCGGGCGCAATGACTCGTCCAACATGCTTCACTGCGCTGCCTGATAGCGTTCTAATCCGGGTCCGGACGGAGGTGGAGCGAGTCCGAAAAAATTTAGCAGCAGGCTACAAAAAGCGTTACAGCGGCAGCGTTTTCCCTATCGGCGGGTGCTGAAACCCAAAAGTTCTGCAGCTCGCATTGGCAAAAAGGAGGCCCTCCAATTTGCACGCGACGGAATCGCAAAATTAGCTGATCGAAGGTGTTGGAGAAAGATCGGCAGCTGAAATAGATAACGGTGGGTTATTCAGCCTGGCGAGAACGCCTTGAACTGCATCTTTGGCTTCTTCTTTTAAGTCGATTTCGAGAATCGAGGGATGATGAAGTGTGACGTATTGCAGAAAGGTCCACAAACAAAGCGACTGGTCTGCGCAAATGCGATGGATTTCGCTAACGATAGAGCCGAGTTCAACCAGTTTTTCACGCGGAATCCGGTGATCGCTAAAAGCAATGTCAAGCGCTAAGTTACCGGTGGCAGGCGCGTCACATTTAGAACATGGAATCATAGCTCCACATTTTATGTCGCCGCAGTTAAGACACATTGCCCAGGTCATAGGAACCTCGCTCTGTCTAGATTGGAAGCAGGTTTCGTAGCCATCCATCCAATGAGGATCCACACCTGCTGCAACTCAATTGTACTACAACATTTCTAATAGCGAATACAGTAAGGCTCGATATTTTTCTTGAAAAGCAGGCGAGATGATGACATCTTTCGCTGCTCGACGAGATCGCTATGTTGTAGTTCCCTCCAACTGCACCACTTAGACCATCGCGGAGTTCATATGATCTTAGCGACAATAGAACAAGCTTATCGATACGCGGATTGCCACCCAGGGCTATCGCGAGGCTTTGATTTCTTGCGGTCTACCAAGCTCGATGAATTGCCCGACGGCAAGGTGCAAATAGATGGCGAGAGATTATTTGCGATTGTGGCTCATGACCAAGGCCGTGGCCGCGACGGCGCGATACTGGAAGTCCACCGCAAGTACATCGATATCCAGTATGTGATCAGCGGTAATGAACTGATCGGATGGCAACCTTTGGCAACTTGCAAGACGGTCAAGCAAGCTTATGATTCCGCGACCGATTTGGCGTTTTTCCTCGATCGATCGTCCAGCTGGTTTGAGCTGGCACCGCGTTCTTTCGCTATCTTTTTTCCCGAAGACGCTCATGCACCGCTGGCCGCCCAGGGGCCTGTGCACAAAGTTGTTGTCAAAGTCTCGGTTGAGTAATTTTGGGAACGATCCGCTGAAACAAGCCTACTCAGTTGTTCCTGAACCACCACTGCTGAACCAAGTCGAGGCGCTTTGAGAAGGCCTCGAATACAGCTTCGCCAGAGCGCCTCGCTCCACAAACATCGCATGTAAGCGCCCGACTGCACAAAGCCATCGACTTCAACTTCCGCTTTGCCGAACCAGCGTTTGACAACAATTTTCCCGTTCTTGTCGGAGTATATCGTTCGTGAACTCCACGCTTTCACAGGGCTCCAATCAATACAAAAGGACAAAAAAATTCAACTGAGCCTTGTAACCGGTCGTTGGCGTTCACATCGAACTCACAACGATTTTTGCTGGCGGCGAATTTCGTAGAGGAGAATTCCGGCAGCCACGGCAGCGTTCAGCGAAGTGACGTGTCCCTGCATTGGAATACACAATCGTTGATCACACTCCGCAAGCAACTCAGCCGAGATGCCGGTTGCTTCGCTGCCTATTACGAGCGCGGTGAGTGAATGCAAGTCACCGGTCCACGCGCTTTGCGTTGTATTTCCATCCGCACCGACCAACTGAAATCCAAGCAACTTGACTGTCTTTGCCGCCGCCACCAAATTCTCGGCTTGGATGACTGGCACATAGTTGACCGCCCCGACGGACGACCTTGCGACGTGAGGAGTCACTTCTGCTTGTGACCGCTGGCCGACAATGACACCGAGAACGCCGGCACCGTCACAGCATCGAAGAATCGCTCCGAAGTTGAATGTGTCTTGAATCTGATCGCAAATGACAATCAAGGGCGGCTTTCCCGGCTCATGCTCGTGGCCGGCGATGGCGAGTCGCAGCTCACTTTCGAGACTCTGCATGGATCGATAGGGGTACGGCCCAAGTCGAGCGACGAGGCCCTGATGCTCTGTCGACTTCGACAATTCGAACAATCGCTCCGGCGTGACAATATCGACTGGAATGCCAGTCTTCTGTTTAGCCATCAGCAAATCCGCAGAGTTTTCGAAGGCTTCGCGAGTCGCATGGATTTCAAGGACGGGCCACAATCCAGACTGAAGCGTTTCAAGTACCGCGTGGTGCCCCCACAGCCAACTGCGTTGATGGTTGCCGCTAAAAGCACTGGGTGCCTTTCGTGGAGTTTTTTGTGTTTGGCGAAACTTTTTCTTCGGCTGAACCATCGGAATTTGATACGCAACGTTAAAGGTAGTTACTGCGGATGAATTTTACCGGCAATGCGTTATGCTAACAGACAACAAAAGAACTACATTCCCTCCGCACCAAATTCAGTGCAAAAACTAGATTCAATTATGAAAAACACTTTGCTGCCATTTGCGGACAAACGCGCATACAGCATCCGGAAAAGCCACTCGAATTAGTTCTCTAACGCGACACTCAGTCCAATGTTTGCACTAGAAAGAAGATGCGAATTGAAAACTACAACTTGTCTCGTTTTCACGATAGGTCTATCCGTTGCGTTGGTTGTTAGTTCTCTGGCCAAAGCGGACGACTTCGTTTGCCATTGGGCTTCCAGCCCTATGGCGATCGATGGTGTGGCCGATGAACGAGCGTGGGTGCGAGCTCGAGTTATCGATGATTTCCAGATTCCGGCGACAAGTGGAATGAAGCCCACCACAATGACGCGTGCACGCTTGCTTTGGGATCGGCAATACATTTACTTCTTTGCCGATTTAGAAGATCACGATCTGTTTGGAGACATTACCCAGCGCGACGCTATGACTTGGAACAATGACGTGTTCGAGATCTTCTTGAAGCCAGGTGCCACCGAGCCCGGATATTACGAATTCCAAGTCAACGCGGCTGGCACAGAGATGGATCTGTTTCTGCCCGATCAGAACAGCGGTGGCTATGCGGCTCTTAAATCGGCCAACGCGTTTCAAATGAAAACTGCGGTGCTACGCCGAGGGTCACTGGATAATCGAACCGATCGCGACGAAGGCTGGGCAGTTGAAGGCCGGATACCATGGGTCGATTTTATGCCGACAGGCGGTAGACCCAATGTCAATGAAGTCTGGTCGATGGC
>JANNNN010000734.1:0-2250 GCA_031398555.1 Planctomycetia bacterium
CAATACGAAGAGCAACAAACTAAGTAAGCAGACGAAGTTAAATCGAAATCGTAGCGTGGGGCGACTTGCGAATTCGAGCGGTTGCGGTCAAAGTAGAGCATCAAATCCCCGTTAATTTCTCGAGTGAACTATGGCTCCAAGACTAGCAGTTGTTGTTTCCCAGGCACCCATGCGAGACGCTCGGGTTGCTGACATTGAAGAATCCATCGTCGCTGAATTAATAATGGTTGGCGGTTTGGACGCGACCTTAGTCGGTCCGCTAGAGCGCATTCTTCCAGACAGTACAGACCTACTGTGTTTGAGTGGCTTCACGCAGGATCTTGCGCTGCTTTCATGGATGCCGACAGAGGACGCGGCGAGACTTTGGTCTGAATTGCAACTGACAGGGACGGTGGTCCCTATGTCGCTCGATGGATCGGCTGCGGCGCTGACCGCTCGGATTGCTGGGCGACGCGTCTTCTATATTCAGCTAACACCGCAATCAGTACCAACACTTGTCTGCAAGCAACTTAAGTCGAGGCTTGACCTCTTGCGCGTTCAGCCCGTCAGTCTGCAGCTCAAGATGACATCGCCGATGAAGAACACGCCGGTCGCCAAGCCGACGATGGCAACGCCCCCGCCGCATCCAATTGAGCTAGTCATCCCCATACCTCAAGTATCAACCCCGACCCCAAAACTTGTCAGCGGCTCACCCGATTCGCAGTGGAATAATTTGGATCAACTGGTAGATGAACTCGATTTGCTCGACCTATGAACGGACCACTTGATGAATAACAGCGAGCGCGCCGCCCCCGGGAAATCGAATTTAGACTGCGCGAGCCAACCGTCGAACCATTCTCAATACCGCTGGCTGGCTCACGAGTTACACGATGGCTTGCTTCAATGGGTGGTGGGAGCGCGAATGCAAGTTGAATCGGCGCTAGCGAAGATCGAAAAAGACTCCACTGCGGCTCGAAATTTAAACCAGGCGATCGCGCTCATGTTGAACGCACTTGCAGAAGGTCGTTCGCTGATTGGTTTCTTTGAAAACCAAGAGATTGGCGAATGCGACGCGATCAATGAAATTGCGAGCTTCATTGGTTCTGTGCAGTCGCTGGTCGCTGATAAAGGGCAATTGCTGCAAATCGAATTGCCGAATCCAGGCTGGCCAGAATTGCCGAAACGAAAAGCTTGGTCGTTACTACGGTTTGTTCAGCAGGCCGTTCAAAACGCGATCCAGCATGCTGGGCCTACTCGCATCGTAGTGCGTTTGGGCTGGGAGGCCTCAGGCAGCGAATTGATCGTTATCGCGAGTGTGGAAGATGACGGCGTTGGATTCGATCCAAGTATTCCTGCACGCCAGGGCCATTATGGGCTTCAGAGCCTTCAGCAGAGAGCGAGCATGTGCGGCGGTCGTTTCGAGTTAGAATCTTCACCAAGCAACGGATGCCGGGTCACGCTGTTTGTGCCGGTCTAAGTCTAGCTAGCTTGGTACCAGACCTCGGTCATGAATAGAAATGCATCTTCCCACGGATGGCATAGCGGTCCCGCGGATAAATCCATCGAGGACGCATGCTGCGCGAGTTACCTGTTCTTCGGGTTTTTCGGCTTGTCAGAGTTGAACGAGCTTGCCCGCGAGAATCGAGCGACTAATCCTCTGGTGAACTCTGGCTCAATAAAGGCGAAATTGGCAATGATCATGCCGGTTCCGAACGTGACCATACCAAGTACTAAAGCGATTCCGCCGTGAACTAAAAAAGCTGCCGCGAGTGCGATGGGCCGAGTAATTCGAGGCCAAACGAGAGCACAATAAAATGTCTCCCAAAATATCGTGAAGGCGGTAAGCGATGCAATGATAAACGGATACTTCCCAAGCCACGTCATGTCCAGCGATTGGTATTCATAGTTGACCAGTGTGTACCACATAGCGGAACCTTCGAACCACATGTCGCCTCGCATTTTACTCAGGCCACCGAAAATGTAGATCACACACAGGTGGAGCTGAATCAGCCGAGTAGCGATATTGTTCGAGACGTTTGGTTGATTCGTCCCACCTGCCCAAACCCGCTCGCGCATCAAAGCATCGATGCTGAGAACACTACCGCACGGAGCAATCATCAAATACATGCACAGCATCATGACGACTTGATCGAGCCCAAACAGAGCCCCCGTCATGCGGTGACAGGTCATCAGCGTGAACCACCATGCCAGCGGCGTTGCGATGCGAGTCGCGAGGCCGAGCATCATTGCAACACTGAAGATGATTGCGAG
>JANNNN010000780.1:0-3762 GCA_031398555.1 Planctomycetia bacterium
GTCTGATCCAGAAAATTCTTGCTACCCGAAGGAAGATGGCCCGTATCTTCGACATACAAGAGCGGCTTGCTGTTGTCGTCAATCCGCAAACGAAGACCAAGGTTCACCTTAGCACCTGGCCCCGTCCATCCGGATTGCGAGAACAAGGGCCATCCTTGAATGACGTAGATATTATCCACAAAAGCGGCGGCTGCTCCGGGCTTAATCTTGATCAGGTTGGGATTTGCTCCTCCTCCTCCGTAGTTGCCGTAGTAGTTGTATGAGTATCCCTTGTCGCTACGGATGTCGAGATACACACGATTAGCCGTACTGAAACGATTGAGGAATGTCGCAGCTAAGGCGTCACCCCTGAGGGTCGAAGTCAAACCAAACCCAGCCACTCCGACAGCAAAGTGCATTCCGAACAAGGCGGCCGGATCCACAAAAGCGAGGATCTTCTCCTTCTCGCACCGCAAAGCATGTATCTGCTCAGCTGTAGGATTGGCATTTGCCGTCATGCCGCTAATGTCGATCTGGACTTTAGATTTCCTTACGTACTCCAAATTCAGTTCGAGCAACTCGGCCTCTACGATCACCTCGAAGCAAATCTTTTTACTGAAGCCGAAGGTGCCAATCCATTCGCCTTCGCTCACCTGCCTCGCTCGAAGCGGAACCCCGCTGAGCGTCGGGAAGTCGTCGCCGAAGATCTTCTCGATATGAATATCTCCAGGAATAGTATGATCGAATCCTAAATCACTTGGCGCCAATGGGTCAGGATTGCTCGCGGCATTCGCATGCCAGTCCTCCCACATCTTGCGTACTGTGTCCGTATTGCCAGGAACCTCCGGATTGAAATTACCCGAAGTAAAGAAGCTGTCGCGTTTAATTCCCCGGTAGATGTAGTACCTCACCGTCGGGAAAGTAACCCCAAGCCCCACAGTAGGCTTCAGGATCACATTCACCAATGTGGGATCAAGAACACCAGCCGACACATCAAAAAAGTCCGTAACGATGATGTGCCCTGCTTGGCACCCGAAAGCTTTAGCATCCGCCGTCAACAGGAAATTGGCGGACACGTCATACTTGTTGTTTGGGTCTGCAGAAGAGGGACCAAATCCATCTGCGGTAACTGCCTGGCTCGTCAGCTGCGCGTGATCAATGAAAAAGTGCATTTGACGGCTTCTCCGGACATTTAAGAACAGGCAGAGTCGCTCTTAATGTGAGATATAATACTGTCGCAAATGCTTTGCAATAATGCGACGCATGTTTTCTCGTAAAAACACGTAAACGGTATGGGACGTTACGGATCGTAGAAGACCTCGAGGATCGGGAATCGCAACAGTCCAAAACGCTTCGGTTTTGCACACCGACGCAGATTGGGCTAAGAGGCAGTAAAATACAATACCGCAGCGCGGGAATACAGCGTGGCTGCTTATAGTTTGTTGACTGTCATTTTGCGGGTAAAAAAAGTTGAAGGGCGCTGCGCTCAGATTGGTATATCCTCAGCCGTTTGCGTTTCAAAGTGCTTCGATCTCAACTCCATTTCCAAAGATTCCAACGAATCGCTGGAGATCATCGAGAACAGTCGATTTTTCTGCGATTTCCAACTATATTATAGAGTCCTGCCTCGCGATGGGCTCTGTCCCACTGCCCCTCCCACCCCAAATCGAAATCGAATGGTTGTAAGTACAGTGATGCGCTGCTTCATTTTCTTGACTTGTTGCGTCGTTGCGCTGCTGATTACGCTACCAGCGCAAGGGCAGCAAACTGGGCAGCAACCAGATTTAGCGAGCCTCGTACACCCGGACGTTGCTGAGCGGCTGAGTCTCGACGACACGCAGCGTGCTTCGCTTCAAAAGCTGCTTCAAGCACGCGCGGAAGCGTTAGCTACCGCTCCAGACGCTGCGTCCAAAGCAACCGTGGCGACCGAGTCAGCGCAAAAAATCCTAGCGGTACTGACCGACGAGCAACGTAAGAAATTCACTGAAGCTCCACCACAAACAAAATTGATGTTTCAATTTCGCGAAATGAAGTGGGATGACGTGCTGAATTGGTTCGCACGTCAACAAGATTTGACCTTGGTCATGGACCGTACGCCACCTGGAACGTTTACCTATAGCGATGCGAGGTCTTATTCTCCAAGCGAGGGCATCGATCTGCTCAACAGCGTCTTGATGACCCGCAACTTTGCCTTGGTGCGGCGCGAAAAAATGCTAGTTGTTATGGAACTTAGCGATTCGATACCGATCGAGTTGTTGCCTCGGGTGACGCTGGAACAACTGCCCGAACGCGGGCGATTTGAATTGGTAAGCGTCATGTTTCCGCTCGCCGGTCGTCCTATCGAAGCGGTCTTACTCGAAGTAAAACCTTATCTGAGTAGTTATGGGCGAGCGATTCCGCTTGCGCAAAGCGACAGGTTGCTCGTTATTGAGACCGCAGGCAAGATGCAGACGATCAATGAACTGATTGCATCGGTGCCGCTTCCCAAAAAACCTCCGGCTCCTGAAAAACCTGTCCCGCCACCACAGCCAGTTTTCGCTGCTTATCCGCTTGGTGCTCTTGATGCAACGCAGGCACTTGAAACAGTTCGCAAATTGATCCCGAGCGAACAGATCACGGTCAACAACAAAACCGGTGTGCTGAGTGCCTTCGTCATCCCCACGCAGCAGACAGCCATCAAGCAGGCGATCGACCAGATGATCGCCAGCACTTCTGAGTTGCCAAGTACTGAGGCTGTTGCGTATCAATTTTCTGGAATAACATCGCTCGAGCTTACCAAACAAGTTTCGACACTTGTACCCAAAGCGGTTGTTACAGCAACTACCGATCGCTTGTTAGTGATCGCGTCGCCCGAGGATCAGAAGCGTGTTCGTGCCAGCCTCGCATCGATCAATATTTTGCCAGTCGCCAGTGAAAAAACAATGCAAGTGTTCGAAGTCGACCCGGCGAGTGCAACCCTGATTGAAGCCGCTCTCAAATCGTTCTTGCCCCAGAGCCAGATCGCCGCCAATACCAAAGGTTCGTTATTTGTGCGTGGTTCAACTACGGACATCAAAACCGCCGGCGAAATCATCGAAGTTTGGCAGCGATTTAAATCGCCGAATCAGATTCAGCTGCGAGCGTTCGCGCTGGACAGAGTCGCCGACGCGACATGGCTAGCAACGACGCAGAAGATCGTGCCGACTGCCAACGCTTGGTTGGGAACCGACGGACAACAACTGATGATGTTGGGCAGTGCGTCCGATGTCTCAGCAATCGAAGCGATGCTACCCCAGTTGCTCAGCTTGCTGCCCAAACCGGATGATCGCAGGTTGCAAATCTACACACTTACCAAGAATCAGCTGTCGCGGCGGACGACTTTGGCCGTCACCGAACTGCCGAAAAGTTTAGCGACGATCAAACTTGTCGATGGTACGAACAAATCCGAACTGCTCGTCTGGGCATCTGAAGTACAGCACGAAGAGTTTTCCAAACTCCTTGAAGGAATCGACCTTCCCGCACCGCAGGCATTGTCTTCGATCCCTAAAACTTATCCTGTTGAGATTCAAGAACATGCTTTGGTTTTGCAGATACTTACAGCGGAATTCCCAGAAGCCAAAATTACGGCCAGCACGGATGGCCAAGCGTTGACGGTCATTGCTGACGAAGCCTCCCAGGCCACAATCGCGGCGCGAGTCAGCGTCTTTAATGAACAGCTTACTAAACGCGAAGAAAAGAGATTGGAAAACTATTCGGTGCGAGGTCTGACGGCAACCGCGCTGCAGACCGCTTTGACGCCACTGC
>JANNNN010000858.1:0-5683 GCA_031398555.1 Planctomycetia bacterium
AGTCTCGATCTTCGTCGCAGCCCTAGTCGCTCTCTACTGCTTCCAAAACGGCGACTCGATGTTAACGATGATGTGCGTGTTGTTTGCTGCGACCAATTGGCAGCAATTGCAGTACATGTCCGGACGTTTTTGATAGCAAAACAACCGCGCGTTGCAGTTTGTTTGAGCCTGTTTTCGCAGTCGAAAACTCTTTTGTGGAAAAAATGTCAGATTTATGTGTAAAATCTGTAGAAAAGATATTGCAATGTTCGATGAGATTTGTACAAATATGAATCAAGGACGTAGGCAATCAGTTCTATCGCATTCCATTGGGTGGTGGCCACCACTTTGGATCCAAATGCAACAGGATTGGTTTACTCGATTTCGAAGCTGGGATCTGACGGCAACATGTGGCTGTTGTCGTTGAAATACACTATCCCACTTCACGTAACCGTTTGTCGGAGGGAAGAAACGTGGCAAAGAAAAAAGCTGCTACTAAGAAGGCTGCTGCACCAAAGAAGGCTGCTGGCAAGAAAAAAGCTGCTGGTAAGAAGAAGGCCGCTGGCAAGAAGAAGGCTGCAACCAAGAAGAAGTAATCCTTCTCTCTTGATTCAGTTAGCTCTTCGCCGCTCAGGTCTTGCCAAGTGGCGAATCGTACACAAACCGTTGCTAGCATTAGTTAGCAGCGGTTTTTTCGTTTGCCCTCTGGGTCAAAATCGGTACCCACCCCCTCCTCAATCGTGACTTCGGTTCGCTAGCCATTGCATTTGCTTTGCTTGCAAAGACTATATTTTCGACCAGGCTTGAATGCGACTTTTCCCCTAAGTCTATCCTGTATAACAGCTTATGCATTGTCACACACTGCCGCCGCACACCCCCAATGGCTGGCCCAAAACTAGAAATTGATATCTGCTAGCTAATTCGCGATCTAACATAAAGTGAATTATTGCTTTTGGCAGTAAGAGATTTGAATTCCAACAATTGAAAATTTCGTCTTTTCGAACACAAAAAAACGAAGACAATTAGCTTCGCTACAAATGGCGCTGCGATTGAGTCCCATTCATCGCTGCCAAACCCTCCGTCGCTTGACAGTTTGGATACCGCTGCCTACTTGTAGCATGTGGTCAATAATTTGACTGCGATCTACGCCTTGTCTCCAAAGGGGTCTGACCCTCTCCGGCAAGGCAGATAAAACTGGAAAATCCCATTGGCTCCAGAGGGTTAGACCCCTTTGGAGTCAAAGCCTAGCAACCCCGCAGGTAATTCAAATGATCAGTCTGGTTGGTTCCCCACGAACCATGTTTCAAAAAATCTGGGACAAGCACGTCGTTCTTGCTGAACCGAACAAGCAAGCGATTCTGTATGTCGACCTTCAACTCGTTCATGAAGTCACCAGCGCACAGGCTTTCGAAGGTCTCCGACTCGCCGGTCGCAAGGTACGCCAGCCGGGGCGTACCATTGCAACGCCCGACCACAACGTGCCAACTTCCGACCGACACCTGCCAATTGCGGATCCCATCGCGAAGCAACAGGTCGATACGTTGCGTGCAAACTGTAAGCAATTTGGAATTCGCTTATATGATCTGAACGATACACACCAAGGGATCGTTCACATCATCGGGCCGGAGCTTGGCTACACACAGCCTGGCATGACGATCGTTTGCGGCGATAGCCACACCGCGACGCATGGCGCTTTCGGGGCATTAGCGTTCGGGATCGGCACCAGCGAAGTCGAGCACGTACTAGCAACGCAGACTCTGCTACAGTACCAACCCAAGACCTACGAATTGCGAGTCAACGGCAAGTTGGCTGAGGGTGTGACGGCTAAAGATCTGATTCTGTACTTGATCGGCCAAATCACAATGCACGGCGGCACAGGCTATGTGCTTGAGTACACTGGCCCTGTCATTCGCAATTTGTCGATGGAAGAACGGATGACGGTTTGCAACATGTCGATCGAGGCCGGAGCTCGCGCGGGCATGATTGCGCCGGACGAGACCACTTTTGATTACTTGCGTGGCCGTCCCTTCGCTCCCAAGAATTTTGAAGCATCGGTAGTGGATTGGAAGCAATTACCAAGTGACCCTGGCGCGAAGTACGACCTGGTTCGAACTTTCGAAGGCTCCGATATCGAGCCCCAAGTCACGTGGGGTACGAACCCCGGCCAAGTGAGCTCCATAACAGCTCGTGTTCCACGCCCAGACCAAAGTGGCGACGAGACCGAACAAAAATCAACCGCCGCCGCCCTAGAGTACATGGGCTTGACCGCTGGCACACCACTGTCCGACATCAACATCAACCGCGTCTTCATCGGATCTTGCACGAACGCTCGCATTGAAGACCTTCGGGCTGCCGCGAAGGTTGTTAAAGGTTATCGCGTGAGCTCCAAGGTCAGCGCGATGGTTGTTCCTGGCAGTGGACAAGTAAAGCGGCAAGCGGAGCAAGAAGGTCTCGATCAAATTTTCCGCGATGCCGGTTTCGATTGGCGCGAAGCTGGTTGCAGCATGTGCTTGGCGATGAACCCCGATCGTCTGGAACCTGGCGAACGTTGCGCTTCAACTAGCAATCGCAACTTCGAAGGGCGTCAAGGGAAAGGTGGCCGCACGCATTTAGTGTCGCCAGCCATGGCAGCCGCAGCCGCCATCCAAGGCCACTTCAATGACATCCGCCAGTGGGACTATAAAGCCTAGCGCAACGTCCAATATTGTGCTTTCGTGTGCCACTGGCTCTGCCACTGCAATCGAAGTTCAGGTCGTTCGTAAACAATAACTGTTCCAATAGCTCAATACTTCAAATTAAAGTAGCCGGAGTAGAAATCTTGATCCGCAAAGGACAACTACCAACACAATCCCGCAGACGTTAGCAGCGTCTGCCACGGTAAGCGACGAAGTCCCCACTCCAAAGTAAAATTCAAAACAACATGAAACCATTTGTAAAAGAACGCGGAATCGTTGGCTGTCTCGATCGCGCAAATGTAGATACAGACCAAATCATTCCGAAGCAATTCCTAAAACGCATCGAACGAACTGGCTTCGGTCAGTATCTGTTCTTCGATTGGCGATTCAAAGATGATGGGTCAGACAACCCAGAGTTTGAATTGAATCAACCAGCCGCTAAAGGTGCGGCTGTCTTGCTTGCACGCCGCAACTTCGGCTGTGGCTCCAGCCGCGAGCATGCCGTTTGGGCGCTCGAGGACTACGGTTTGCGGACGATTCTCGCACCGTCTTTCGCTGACATCTTCTTCAGCAACTGTTTCAAAAACGGCGTGCTGCCGATTCAATTGACTGAGGCGCAAATCGACGACCTCTTTGTACGCGCGGCCAAGCATGCGCCCTACGAACTATGTGTAGATCTCGAATCGTGTACCATCAGCGACTCATTTGGCCTGTCGATTTCATTCGAAGTCCAAGAGTTTCGACGTCACTGCTTGCTGCACGGTTTAGATGACATCGCCTTGACGCTTGAGAACGAAGACAAGATTACAAAGTACGAAACCGCTAACGGCATTTCGCAGTAAGTACGTTAAAACAGAGTTCTATTGGCCTACACAAAGGGATCAAGCCAAATGTCCGGATGCTACCAAGACTATTCCAAGATGATCGACCATTCGCTGCTGATGCCGACGATGACCGTCGATCAGTTGGAAGACGGTTGCCGCCTGGCGGTTGCCTACGACGTCGCGAGCGTTTGCATCATGCCCTATTATCTAAAGCGTTGTGCGGAGTTGTTAAAGGGCTCGACGGTGCAGCCCAGCACGACAATCGGTTTTCCGCACGGTGGGCACACGACCAGCTCGAAACTCTTTGAAGCCGGTAAGGCGATCGAAGATGGTTGCCAAGAGTTGGACATGGTTGTCAATATCAGTCAAGTCTTGAGTGGTAACTGGCAGTACGTAACCGACGAGATCCGTGGCGTTGTCGAATTAGCCCATGCAGCCAGTCGCAAAGTGAAAGTCATCTTCGAGAACTGCTATTTGAATGACATGCAAAAGATCCGGCTCTGTCAAATCTGCACTGATTTGAAAGCCGATTGGGTAAAGACAAGCACCGGCTATGGCACTGGCGGAGCGACATTCGAAGATCTCAAATTGATGATCGACAACGTCGGGCCAGGTATTCAAGTCAAAGCTGCTGGTGGTGTTCGCGACTTTGAAACACTCGTCAAAGTCAAAGAACTCGGTGTCACGCGCTGCGGTGCCAGCCGCACTCAGGTCATGCTTGACCCTGCACGGCAACAATACGGTCTGTCGCCGATTGTTTTCGAATCATCTACAGTAGCCGGCGGGTATTGAGCGGGCAAAAAAGGGCAGGGCAAAAAGATAAAAGAAGCGGCAGGAATGTCAGTGCTTACTCTCCTAGATTTTTTTGCCCACGCATATTTTTGCCCATATGAGTTCTTCTTCACTGCTCAACTCTAGGCAAAACGGTTACCAGCTGCTGTGATCATTGTGCCGAAACGGCATAGACCGTATTGGTCGAACGAATAAAGAGCGTGCCTTCGCTGGCTGCGGAGGTGGCCCAGAAGCGTGCGTTTTCTTCAGGTAGCTTGTTCACGCGAACCAAATCCATCTTTGGTCCTGGTGTAAGCACAAAGGTGTTGCCGTTTTCGTCTGGACAATACACGAGCCCTTTGTAGGCCCATGGAGAAGCCCAAAAGGCACCTGCGCCAGGCAAGCGGTCTTCATACAGTTTTGTCCCGGACGCCGCGTCTACACAACTAAATGTTCCGCCGCGCCCACCTAATAAAAAGATTTGGCCGTTAATCAGTAATGGCGATGACCGTTGTGGACCGAACTTTTTGGTGCTCCATAGTATGCTCGAGTTTGATGTCTCATCTTCCTTCAAGCTAATGTCCCCCATAGCCCCGGCTTTGACGACCATCATGCCGGCTCCATCGCGGCCTTGATGACCTACGACCAGCAGATCCTTGTTACCAGATGGGGTCGAACTAAAACCACCGACCGTCGCTGCTGCTTGCCACAGCAGTGTGCCGTCCTGTGGCTTATAGGATCGAATCGTTTTGCCGGCCGTAACTAATTCGGACCGAATCGAGTTCGTCCAAATAATCGGCGACCCCCAGTTAGAAGTTTCTTCTCGAGGCATGCGCCACTTTTCTTCGCCAGTGGCCAAGTCCAAGGCAGCGAGAAATGATTTTTGCTCATTGTCAATTTGTAGGAATACCAAGCCACCATGAATGATCGGTGAGCTTGATGTTCCCCATTCGTTCTTCATTGGGAAATTACCGAGGTCTTTCTTCCAAAGCTCTTTTCCGTCCAGGTCGTAACAGAAAACGCCCATCATCCCGAAATAGGCAACTATTTTAGAACCGTCGGTGACGGGTGTCTCGGATGCGTAGGTGTTATCGCGGTGCGTTCCCAACCTCGGCTGGCTCTTGATCGCATCTTTGGACCAAAGAGTCTTTCCAGAATTTGCGTCGAGGCAAATGGTCTTCCAAACGTGCTCCGAATTTTTGTTTTTCTGACCTGATGAAACTGCGGTTGTTACAAAAACTTTTTCTCCAACCACGATCGGCGCCGACCAGCCTTCGCCAGGCACGCTCGCTCTCCACTTGATGTTAGCATCGACTCCCCAAACTTCTGGGAGTTTAAATTCTTGGACGACGCCATTGCTACCTGGTCCGCGAAACTGGCGCCAATCTTCTGCATTCGTATTTGTGCAGGTGGCAGAAAACGCCAAAAACAACA